>DATBKN010000509.1:0-27019 GCA_036555845.1 Gemmatimonadaceae bacterium
CCGGGGCGACCGCCCGTGCCGCCTGCAGGGTGGCGCGACGGCTCGGCGCAGCCCGGGTGGTCCTGGCGGTCCCCGTGGGTCCCTCGGGAGTCGGCGACCGTTTCCGTGGGGAGGTCGACGAGCTGGTGTGCCCTGACCAGCCCGAGGTGTTCTACGCCGTCGGGCAGTTCTACGCCGACTTCGGGCAGACCGGCGACGACGAGGTCGCGGCCCTGCTGCACCGCCGCGCGGCGGAGATGGCCTCCGCGGCGCCGACGCCGGTCCACCAGATTGACGAGGAGGTCGGGATCGACGTCGCCGGGGTGCGGCTCGAGGGCAGGCTCAGCGTGCCGGAGGGCGCCCGCGGGGTGGTGCTGTTCGCCCACGGGAGCGGGAGCAGCCGTCACAGCCCGCGCAACCGCGTCGTTGCTGAAGCGTTGCAGCACGCAGGTTTTGCCACGCTCCTCGTCGATCTACTCACGCGCGAAGAGGAAGCGCGGGATGAATTCACGGGCGAGTTTCGCTTCAACATCGAGTTGCTGGGGCGACGCGTGGTGGATGTCACGGATTGGATCATGAGTGAGCCCGTGACGCGCGCCCTGCCGGTCGGATACTTCGGCGCGAGCACGGGCGCCGCGGCAGCGCTCGTCGCCGCGGCGCGTCGGCCCGAGGTTGTGCGCGCCGTCGTCTCGCGCGGCGGCAGACCCGACCTGGCCGGGGGCGCGTTGCCTAACGTGAAGGCTCCGACGTTGCTCATCGTCGGAGGGCGCGACGTCGAAGTGATCAGTCTCAACCGCTTGGCGTTGCGCAAGCTTCCCGGCACGAGCTCGCTCGAGATCATCCCCGGAGCGACGCATCTCTTTCCCGAGCCTGGAACACTGGAGGAGGTCATACGGCTCGCCAGCGAGTGGTTCCGCACGCACCTGACGCGTCAGGGGGCTACATGGCAGCCCTCCGCCGGTTGGTAAGAAGTCACTCGTCGACGACCGTATCGAGAGGGTCAAACAAGCCATCAGTCAGCGGAGAGACTCATGCTGTTCAGCCTAACGATGTTCCCCATCGGCGCAGGGCCGTCGCTCTGCAAGCCCGTAGCCGAGGTGGTCAACGAGCTCGATCGAGCCGGCCTGCATTACGCAGTGACGGGAATGGACACCGTCATCGAAGGCGAATGGGATCAAGTGATGCCCGTCATTCAGGGGGCCGAGGAACGGATGCGCGCCCAGTACGGCCGAGTGTACATGACGCTGGCGGTAGATGACCGCGCCGGCGCCACAAATCGGCTCCACGGCGCTGTTGCCGAGGTCGAGCGCGAGCTCGGTCGCCACATAGAGCACGCCTGAACGCCTGCGCGACGCATGGATTTGCGGCGCTCGTTAGGTGTCGCTCATGTGCGGGCAGCCGGCGCCCTGCATGAAGCATCCCTTCGGGGAGTCGTGAGCGCATGAAATTCTCGCAGTTTGCCGCCGGCCTCGGCCGCATCGAAGAGACGACCTCGCGCCTCATGATCGTAAAGCTCGTGGCCGATCTGCTGCGCGGCGCTTCCCCAGGCGAGCGTGCCGCTGCGACTCACTTGCTTCAGGCTCAGCTTCGTCCGCCGTACGAGGGCGTCCAAATCGGACTTGGCGAGAAGCTGCTCGCGAAAACGCTCGTCGTCGCTTACGCGGCGCGCGAGAAGGCGGTGCAACGTCGCTTTCGAGCGCTCGGAGACCTCGGGCGCGTTGCCGAGTCGTTCGCGTCTTCTCACCCACACGTCAGCGTAAGCGTTAGGCATGTGTATGACGCGCTGCTCGAGCTTGCGCACACGGCCGGGGTAGGGTCCACGGGTCGCAAGATGTCGCGCCTCGCTGATCTGCTGCGCGCCGTTGGCCCAGTCGAAGCCAAGACGCTGGTGCGAATCGCGCAAGGGCGCTTGCGGCTGGGGCTGGGCGATCAGACGATTCTCGAGGCCGCCGCGCTCGCCGCGTTAGGCGATCGCCGCAAGAAATCGGTCCTCGAGCAGGCGTACAACGTCCGGTGCGACCTCGCCAGCGTCGTGGAGCTGGCATTCGCCAAGGGCGAACGCGCACTCGCGAGGATCGGCCCCCAGATCGGTATCCCAGTGCGCCCCGCGCTCGCGCAGCGTCTCCCTTCGGCGCGAGCGATCCTTCAGCGGCTAGGTGAAGCGCAGGTCGAGCCGAAGTACGACGGTTTCCGGCTCCAGGTGCATCGCGACGGCCGCCGAGTGTTCGTGTTCAGTCGCCGGCTCGAAAACGTCTCGCAGATGTTCCCCGACCTGGTCAAAGCAACGTGTCGGCAGCTCAAAACTCGGCGGGCCATCATCGAGGGAGAAGCGATCGCTCACAACCCGGAAACCGGTGAGTTCCTGCCGTTCCAAGTTACGATGACGCGAAAACGAAAGACGCTGATTGCCGAAACGTCGGCGCGATATCCGCTGCGTCTTTTTGCGTTCGACCTGCTGTACGCCGGACGCCGCAACTATATCCCGGTGCCGCAGCGGGAACGCACTCGCCGGCTCCGCGAGATCCTTGCCGGCGGTCCTGACAGTACGGTCACGGTTACAGAGACTGTTCGCGTGAAAGCCGAGCGCAAGCTGCAGGACTACTTCGATGATATGATCGCACGGGGCTTGGAGGGTGTTGTGGCGAAGCGCCTCGACGCACCATACCGCGCTGGCGCGCGTGGCTTTGACTGGGTGAAGCTGAAGCGTGCATCTCAGTCCAAGCTCAGCGACACGGTCGACCTCGTGCTCGTTGGCTACATGCGAGGACGCGGCAAGCGCTCCTCGTTAGGCATCGGCTCGCTCCTGGCTGCGTGCTACGATCCCAATCACGACCGCTTCCGCACAGTGGCAAAGATCGGCTCCGGTCTTACAGACGTCGCATGGAAGGAATTGCGGGTACGTCTCGACGGGGACGCAACGCAAACGAAGCCCGCGCGCGTCGATTCCAGCATTGACGCCGACGTCTGGGTCGAGCCGCGCTACGTCGTTGAGGTGCTCGCTGATGAGATCACGCGGTCGCCCTTCCACACGTGCGGGAAAAGAGGCGATAACGCCGGCTATGCGCTGCGCTTTCCGCGCTTGGTCCACGGCATTCGGAGCGACAAGTCCGCGACTGACGCAACGACGGAGCGTGAGATTCTCGATATGTATAAGCAACAATGGCCTAACCACGCGATGACGGAGCTCCGGAAACGCTGAAGTGGAATACGAGAGTCCCGGACGGGCCGCTAAAGCTGAATGTCGAGGGCGGCTGACTTCTCTTATGTTGAGCGCAAGGACGCCGAGCGGGCGGCTTGGTCAGCGCCAAGCGTGAGCGAAGTCGAAGACAGAATCGCGATCGAACCTGGCCTTCGGATTCGGGAGCTCGTTGCCGAGCCGGGGGCCCGTCTTGCGCTGCCGCTCGGCGACTTTGCGGGACGCAGCCAGTCATCGTTAGGTCCAACGGGGTCAGGCAAGGCCCGACAGGCTCTGCGGCCTCGCCTTACACGCGCATGCCTCGAAGCGCGGTATCCTCACGCATCTGGAGACTGAGAGCTCAGAACAGGTGGGGAGCGTGTCCGCCGTCGATAAAACGATCCCAGACAGCGTTATCCGCAAGCCTTTACACGGCGGGATGGTAGCGCCGACTTTGCCCGACTACGATGAAGCACGCCGGGGCTTCTCCTGGAGTGCCGTGCGTCAACTGGAGCTTGACGGCCTCCCCGGTGGTCGCGGTCTGAACATCGCGCACGAGGCAGTCGATAGGCATCTGGCAAAGGGCGCCGCGAAACATTGCGCGATCCGCTGGATCGGGCGTTCGGGGGAACGGCGCGAGCTTTCGTATGGCGACCTGGCGGAATCGGCCAGCCGCTTTGCGAATGTCCTCGAAGCGCTTGGCGTCCGGGCAGGGGAGCGGGTGTTCGCGCTCAGCGATCGCATTCCCGAGCTCTACACAGCCGCGTTAGGCGCTCTCAAGCATCGCGCCGTTTTCTGTCCGCTCTTTTCTGCCTTCGGCCCAGAGCCAATCCGCGCACGTCTCACCATCGGCGCTGGGAGTGTGCTCGTAACCACACCGACGCTGTATCGCCGCAAAGTCGCCCTGATTCGGGATACGCTCCCGGAGCTTCGCCAGGTATTGCTTGTGGGAGAACCGAATGAGGTCGCAGGCATTGCTGACGTCAAAGATCTTCGCGCGCTCATGGCTGCGGCGTCTGCTGACTACGAAATCCCGCCCACCAGCGACGAAGACGCAGCGTTGCTGCACTTCACCAGCGGAACAACGGGGAAGCCCAAAGGCGCCGTTCATGTTCATGCCGCAGTCATTGCCCATCACATCACCGGCAAGCTCGCGCTCGACTTCCACAAGGATGACATCTTCTGGTGCACGGCTGATCCCGGGTGGGTTACCGGAACATCGTACGGCATCATCGCGCCGTTGACCAACGGCATAACGAGCGTCGTTGACGAAGGCGATTTCGACGCTGCCAGGTGGTACCAGATTCTCCAGGACGAGCGCGTCACCGTGTGGTACACAGCACCGACGGCTGTTCGCATGTTGATGCGCGCGGGACCGGATCTCGCGAAAGCATATGATCTGAGCGCGCTGCGCTTCATTGCCAGCGTCGGCGAGCCGCTCAATCCCGAGGCCGTGCGATGGGGCAACGACGTGTTAGGCCTGCCGATCCATGACAACTGGTGGCAGACGGAGACGGGCGGCATTATGATCGCGAACTTCCGGGCGATGGACATCCGGCCGGGCTCGATGGGCCGTCCACTGCCGGGCGTCGAAGCGGGACTCGTTAGGCGTTCCTCCGAAGGAACAGTCGAATGCATCGAGGAGCCGAACGTCGCTGGGGAGCTCGCGCTGCGTCCAGGATGGCCCTCGATGTTCCGCACGTATCTGAACGACGAGAAACGCTATCAACGCTGCTTCGCCGGCGGCTGGTACCGCAGCGGCGACCTCGCTCGCCGCGACGCGGACGGCTACTACTGGTTCGTCGGACGCTCGGACGATGTGATCAAATCGTCGGGGCACCTCATCGGCCCCTTCGAAGTCGAAAGTATCCTTCTCGAGCACGACGCAGTGGCGGAAGCAGCGGTCATCGGAAAGCCTGACGCTGTCGCGGGAGAGTTGGTGAAAGCGTTCGTCTCTCTGAAACCCGGGGTATCGCCAAGCGAGGAGCTGCGCCGAGAGCTGCTCGGCTTCGCACGCAAGCGCCTCGGTGCGGCCGTCGCCCCCAAGGAGATCGCGTTTCTCGACTCCGTGCCGCGCACTCGCAGCGGCAAGATCATGCGCCGACTGCTCCGCGCGCGGGAACTCGGTCTCCCCGAAGGCGACCTTTCGACGCTCGAAGGAGCGGCAACGTGACTGCCACTACAGCGGCGCGCGGCTACCTCGCGCAGATGATCAGGATCCGTCGCTTCGAAGAGCGGTGTGCTGAGCTATATCGCGCCGAGAAGATCCGCGGTTTCCTGCATCTTTACATCGGCGAGGAGGCGGTCGCCGTGGGGATCATGAGCTGCCTGTCTCCTGAGGACGCGGTCGTGGCAACCTATAGAGAGCACGGCCATGCGCTCGTGCGCGGAGTAAGCGCGAACGCGATCATGGCTGAAATGTTCGGCAAACGTGAAGGGTGCAGCGGCGGCCGTGGCGGCTCGATGCATCTGTTCGACGCGGCCACACGCTTCTTCGGCGGCAATGCGATCGTGGGAGGCGGTCTTCCGCTCGCGGTTGGTCGTGCGTTGGCAGACAAGCTGCAGCAGCGACCACACGTGACGGCGTGCTTCTTCGGTGACGGGGCAGTCGCTGAGGGCGAGTTTCACGAATCGATGAACCTCGCCGCGTTATGGAAGCTCCCCGTTCTCTTTTGCTGCGAGAACAACTTGTACGCGATGGGGACCGCGCTCGCCCGGCATCAGTCCGAGACCGACATCGCGCGCAAAGCAGCCTCGTATCGAGTCCCCGCTGAAGCTATCGATGGCATGGACGTCGAAGCAGTCGCGAACGCGGCGCAGCGAGCATGCGAGGCGATACGTCAGGGTGAGGGTCCGCGATTCCTCGAGCTGCGCACATACCGCTTTCGAGCGCATTCGATGTTCGACCCCGAGCTCTATCGTGACAAACGCGAGGTCGCGGAATGGATGCAGCGTTGTCCAATTGCCACATACACCGCGACGCTTCGTGGTCGCGGCGCGGCTGACGACGCAGCGTTGGCGGCGATGGAGTCAGCCGCCGCCAGCGAGATCGACGCCGCCGTTGCGTACGCCGAAGCGGGGACGTGGGAGCCCGTGGAGAGCCTAACGCGCTGGGTTTACAGCGAGCAGACGCAACGATGACCGCCACGTCGAGGGTCGAGACCATCGTCACCGCGCCGCCGGCGCCGGAACCGTCGCGGATTCGCCTCTCGTACCGCGAGGCCATGCGCCAAGCGCTTCGCGACGCTCTGCGCACCGATCCGCGCGTCTTCCTCATGGGTGAAGATGTGGGGCGGTACGGCGGCTGCTATGCGGTCAGCAAAGGGCTGCTCGAGGAATTCGGTCCGGAGCGCATCCGCGACACTCCGCTCTCCGAGTCGGCGTTCGTCGGCGCGGGGATCGGCGCCGCGTTAGGCGGCATGCGGCCGATCGTGGAGATCATGACGGTGAACTTCAGCCTGCTCGCGCTGGACCAGATCGTGAATTCGGCAGCCACGATGCTGCATATGTCCGGTGGACAGTTCGCCGTACCGCTTGTCATTCGCATGACGACGGGAGCCGGCCGTCAGCTCGCCGCCCAACATTCTCACAGCCTCGAGGGGTGGTACGCCCACATCCCAGGGATCAAGGTGCTCGCACCCGCGACAGTCGAAGACGCGCGCGGTATGTTGGCACCGGCCCTCGCGGATCCGGACCCGGTGATCATCTTCGAGCACGCCTCGCTGTACGCGTTGGAAGCGGACGTCCCGCCCAGCGTCGAACCTGTATCGATCGATCGGGCCGCCGTTAGGCGGAGCGGGAAGGACGTCACGCTCATCGCGTACGGAGGAACGGTGGGTAAAGCACTGGAAGCGGCCACACAACTTGCCACGCTCGGCGTGAACGCCGAGGTGCTCGACCTGCGCGTGCTACGTCCCTTGGATAGCGAGACCATATTGACCTCGGTGCGCCGCACGCGCCGCGCGGTGATCATCGACGAAGGTTGGCGCAGCGGCAGCCTCTCTGCTGAAGTGTCCGCACGAATCATGGAGGGAGCCTTCTACGAGCTGGACGCACCCGTCGGACGTGTGTGCAGTGCGGAAGTCCCGATGCCATACGCGCGCCACCTCGAACAGGCGGCGCTGCCGCAGGTCGCCACGATCGTGCAGTCCGTCCGCGCACTCATTGGCGAATGACCGGCCCATCGCGCGCCGTCACGGCTCAGCTTCGAATCGTATAGATCGATGGCAGAATTCCGCATGCCATCACTCGGCGCAGACATGGATAACGGGCGCGTCGTGGAGTGGCGAATCAAACCCGGCGATATAGTGCACCGCGGGGATATTGTCGTTGAAGTCGAGACCGACAAAGGAACGTTCGAGGTTGAGAGCCCCATCGACGGTGCTGTTTCGGCGATCGCGGTCCAACAGGGCACGAAGGTCCCCGTCGGTACCGTGCTCGCAACGTTAGGCGAGCCGACGGCTGCGGAGCCGCGCGCATCGCCAGCGGCTCGGCAACTGGCGGCGCAATCGAACATCGCGCTCGCAACAGTCCGCGGAACCGGTCCAGGAGGCGTCATCACCATCCAGGACGTGCAACGGGCCGCGGCAGCAGCAACGCCGACGAAAATAGCGGTTGCGGCCGAGCCGGCTGAGTTGGAAGCGGCCGTGGACGCGCGGGCGGCGATGCGCCGCGCAATCGCCGCTGCCGTCACACGATCGAAGCGCGAGATCCCACACTACTACCTCAGCACGGACGTCGACCTGTCACGCGCGGCCGAGTGGATCACGTCACAGAACGTGCGCAGGCCGGTCACCGAGCGGTTGCTCCCATCTGCATTGCTGATCAAGGCAGTTGCATCGGCGCTCACACGCTATCGGGATCTCAACGGATTCTGGGTCGATGGAGCATTTCGCCCTGGCATCGGCATTCACGTTGGCATGGCGATCTCTTTGCGCGGAGGCGGGCTAATCGCGCCAGCGATCCACGATGCCGATCGCCTAACCGTGGACCAGATGATGCTCGCGCTGCGCGATGTGGTGGCGCGGGCACGTGGCGGCAGACTGCGCGGCGCCGAAATGACTGACGCCACCATTACCGTCACAAGCCTCGGCGACCAAGGGGTCACGACCGTCATCGGCGTCATCTATCCACCTCAGGTCGCAATCGTTGGTCTCGGAAAGATCAGCGAGCGCGCCTGGGCGGCGGACGGAAAGGTGAGCGCGCGACTCACAGTGACAGCAACGCTGGCTGCAGATCACCGCGTAACAAACGGACACTACGGCGGCCTCTTCCTGGCGGAAGTGGATCGCCTGCTGCAGTCCCCCGAGACGCTATGACCGCCGAAGAGATCAGAGCCGTGTTGCTGCGCGCACTCGGACGCGTCGCGCCCGAGGTCGACCTAACGAGCTTGCGCGGCGACTTGCCGCTGCGCACGCAGGTAGACATCGACTCGATCGACTTTCTGAATTTCGTGATCGAGCTGCACCGCGAGCTGGGGGTGGACGTTCCTGAAGCCGAGTACGCTGCACTGGCGACAATTGACAGTGCCGTCACCTATCTCCAGGGGCACGCGTCGAGCAAGGCTTGAGTCTTTGTCGTCTCTCGCCTGACGCGACTGGCCAGCATCCCCGACACCAAAGTGCGCGCCCACCCCCAGAGTCTAGAGAGTCCTGAACGGAGTGCGCCGTGCGTTGGGTCAAATGGTTCTCGGAAATCGGCATAGAAGACGTTCCGCTCGTCGGCGGAAAGAACGCCTCGCTCGGCGAGATGCGCCGCGAGCTGACTGCTCTCGGGATTCCGATTCCGGATGGCTACGCAATCACTGCGGAAGCTTTCCGGGAGTTCCTCCGCGTAAACGGGCTCGAAGCGCGCATCGCCGCGTTGCTCGCGAACCGGCAAAGGGACGATCTCGAGGCGCTCGAACGAAGCAGCGATGCCGTGCGACAACTCGTGCTCTCCGCGCGCCTGCCCGACGAAGTCGCGGCTGAAACGCTCGCTGCTTACAGCGAGCTGTGTAGCAGGAGCGGCGCTCCCGCGCTTGAAGTCGCTGTGCGATCCTCAGCGACCGCCGAGGATCTTCCGAGCGCTTCCTTCGCCGGCGCGCATCAGACGCTGCTCAACGTGCGTGGGGAGGCCGAGCTGCTCGACGCTGTACGCAAGTGTTTCGCGAGCCTCTACACACCGCGAGCGATCCGCTATCGCGAAGACATGGGGTTTGCCCATGACTTCGTGGCGTTGTCAGTCGGCGTGCAGCAGATGCTCGCGGCCGATGCGTCGGTTTCCGGAGTCATCTTCACGCTCGATACGGAAACCGGCTTTCGAGACGTCGTGCTGATCGATGCCATTTATGGCCTTGGAGAAAACATCGTTCAAGGAAGAGTCGGGCCGGACGAATTCTACGTGCACAAGCCGACGCTGCGCGCCGGGAAGAAACCAATCGTTAGGCGCAAGCTCGGCACCAAGGAGCTGCGGCTCGTGTTCGATCGAGCCAAGCGGGCGCACGACAATCGTCCCGTTCCAGTGGAAGATCGCAATCGGTACTGTCTCACCGACGAGCAGGTGCTCCAGCTGGCCACGTGGGCCGTCGCCATCGAAGATCATTACAGCCGCAAGTTGGGACGCCCGACGCCGATGGACATCGAATTCGCCAAGAATGGGCCCACTGGGCCGTTGTGCATTCTCCAGGCTCGGCCCGAAACCGTGCACAGCGCCAAGCAACGACCCACGATCAGAGTCTTTGAGGTAACTGGACCGGGGCGCGTGCTGCTCGAGGGCCTGGCTGTCGGCGATCAGATCGCGACAGGAAAGGCCCGCTTGATCACAGACCTCACGCGGATGCGCGAGTTCCAACCCGGCGAAGTGCTGGTGACGGACGTGACGGATCCCGACTGGGAGCCGCTGCTGAAACGGTCCGCAGCTGTCGTTACAGCACGCGGAGGACGCACGTCGCATGCGGCGATCGTGGCGCGCGAGCTTGGCATACCTGCCGTCGTCGGCGCTCACGACGCTCTCACCGTGCTGGCTGGCGATCGAACTGTGACCGTTTCCTGTGCGGAGGGCGAGGCGGGCCGTGTATACGAGGGAACGCTGCCCCATCGCATTGAGGAGATCGACCCCGCATCGCTCCCGGAGACGCGCACCAAGATCATGGTGAACGCGGGCGATCCGGACCGCGCCTTCATGTTGGCGCTCTTGCCTAACGAGGGCGTCGGGCTTGCGCGCATGGAGTTCATCTTCGCCGGCGCGGTGAAGGTGCATCCGCTGGCGCTGACGCGTTTCGCGACGCTTCCGCCGGACGTCCGGCGGCAGGTCGAGGAGCTCACCGCTCGCTACACGGACAAGACCGAGTATTTCGTCGACACACTGGCACAGGGCATCGGCACACTGGCTGCCGCGTTCTGGCCGCGGCCGGTGATCCTGCGTTTTTCGGATTTCAAGTCGAACGAGTACGCGCACCTGCTTGGAGGAGCTGGGTTCGAACCCAGCGAAGTGAATCCGATGCTCGGCTGGCGCGGGGCGAGCCGCTACTACCATCCCGAATACAAAGAAGGGTTCATGCTGGAGGTCGCGGCCGTGCGCCGGGTGCGCGAGGTCATGGGCCTAACGAATCTCAAGGTCATGATCCCGTTCTGCCGCACGCCCGAAGAGGGGACCAAGGTATTGGCGACGATGCGTGAGGGCGGTCTCGTGCGCGGCGAGAATGGGCTCGAAGTCTACGTCATGGCCGAGATTCCATCGAACGTCATCCTCGCCGAACGCTTCGCGGAGCTGTTTGACGGGTTCTCGATCGGGTCCAACGACTTGACGCAGCTCGTATTGGGCGTCGACCGTGACTCTGTTCGCATCGCGGACCTCTTCGACGAACGAAACGAGGCCGTCAAGCGCGCGTGCGCCGATCTCATCGCGGCGGCTCATCGGGCAGGGCGCTCTGTCGGTATCTGCGGTCAGGCGCCGTCCGACTACCCGGAATTCGCCGAATTTCTGGTGGCTCATGGAATCGACTCGATGAGCCTCAACGCGGATGCGCTGGTGCGCACGAAACGGCGCGTCTGGCAAGCTGAACAGCGCCTGCTCCCCGCGGCAGATGCGCTCGTGAGCCACGCGACCGCGCCAATCGTCTATCCGCTCGCCGATGCGGGAGTTCGCTGACAATTTTCCGCGACTCCTCCGACATACCTATCGCGCCGGTCGCTCGAACCTTGTGCTTGCCGACCCAGCAGCTGAAATGCGGAGGGTCACATGGCCACAGCGACGTCCAGGCGACGCCCAACTTCAAGTACTAAGCTCAGCGATGGCCGGCGCGTAGAAAACGCCGAGGTGGCTCGCGTGCTGCGGGAGATCGCCGATCTTCTGGAGCTCGAAGGAGCGAACGCCTTTCGAGTGCGCGCCTATCGCAATGCCGCACGCAGCGTCGAGGAACTGGCGGAGCCGATCGAGGCGTTGCTCCAGGGTGAGCGCACGTTGACTGATTTGCCGGGTATCGGCGAGGACCTCGCAGGGAAGATCGCCGAGATCGCGCGCACCGGCACACACTCGATGCTGCGCCGGCTCGCGCTCGGTGCGCCGAAAGGGGCGGCCGATCTCATGCACGTGCGCGGGATAGGCCCTCGTCGCGCGCGCATGCTGAGCGAGAAACTCAAGGTTCGTTCGCTGGCGGACTTGGGCCATGCGGCGCGTGCGGGGCGCATCCGGACGTTGCGCGGCTTCGGCGAGAAGACCGAGGGAGCCATTCTGCGAGAGCTCGCCGCGCAGGCAAGCGAAGAACGGCGCATCCTGCGTGCGGTGGCCGCACAGTACGGCGAGGAGCTGATCGCCTACTTGCGTGGCGTACCGGGCGTTAGGCAGGTCGAGCTGGCTGGCAGTTTTCGTCGCTGTCGCGAGACGGTCGGTGACCTGGATGCGCTCGTTGCCGCGAGCGATCCCGTGCCAGTCGTCGAGCGATTCACCGCCTACCCAAAGGCAAAGACAGTTCTGGAGCGAGGCCGCACGCGCGCCGCGATCCGGCTGCGCTCCGGACTGCGCGTTGATCTACGCGTGATTCAGGCGAGCAGCTTTGGCGCGGCGTTGCACTACTTCACCGGATCGAAGGCACACAACATCGCGGTACGGCGTCTGGGCCAGGAGCGGGGGCTCAAGATCAACGAGTACGGCGTGTTCCGGGGGAAGCGCCGTATCGGCGGGGCGACGGAACATGAGGTCTTCGATGCGGTGGGGCTTCCGTGGATTCCCCCGGAGCTGCGAGAGAACGCTGGCGAGCTGGAGGCAGCGGCTCGGCGCAAACTCCCTCGGCTGATACAGCTGGACAAGATCCGCGGCGACCTGCAATGCCACACTACGGATAGCGACGGCCGCGACACCCTGCAAGCCATGGCGGAAGCGGCAGAATCGTTAGGCTACGAGTACCTGGCCGTCACCGATCACTCTCCGGCCGTGCGCGTGGCCGGCGGGCTCGACGCAGCCGGATTCCGCAAGCAGTGGCGTCGCATCGATGCCCTCAATGCGCGGCTCAAACACCTAACGGTGCTTCGCGGCATCGAAGTGGACATCGACCGCACGGGTGCGCTCGACCTGGACGACCGGGTTCTCGCCGCATTCGACATCGTCCTGGCTTCGATTCACAGCGCCTTCACGTTGTCGCGCGCGGAGCAAACGCAGCGTCTCCTCCGCGCCATTGCGCATCCGTCCGTGGACATTCTTGCGCATCCCGGCGCGCGGCAGATCGGTCGCCGCGCTGCCATCGACTTCGATCTCGACCGGATCATACGCGCGGCGGTCGACGAGGGCGTATGGCTCGAGATCAACGCGCAGCCTGAACGGCTCGACCTCGATGCCGCTGCCTGCCGCCGCGCGCTCGCGCTCGGCGCGACCGTCGTCATCGACACCGACGCGCACTCGGTCGCAGAGCTCCGCTTTATGCGCTGGGGTGTGGATCAGGCGCGGCGTGGTTGGGTCGATGCCGCGCATGTCGCCAACACATGGCCGCTGCAGCGCCTGCTCCGCTCACTCCGGCGAACGCGCAAGGCGGCCGCGGCCTAGACGCTAGGCCGCGGGAACGCGCGTCGAGCGCAAGCCTAACGTTGCCAGCACGACAATCGCCAGGTACATGAAGAACCCGTATACGCACGCCGGGTAGCCGAAGACGGTGCCCGGGGCACCAGGGGCCGGGCAGCTCAGCGCCGAAGCACCGAATATCTCGTTGTATGTGAGGACGCCTGAGAAGATGCTGCCAAAGGCGCTGAGCGCCAGGATGCTCTGTAATGCGCGACGTGGATTCACGGATCGCTCCTAACGATTGCACGCAGCACAATGGCGCGCAACGCGCGTTCGATCTGTCGGTTCGTGACCGACTTGGCGTCCGCCATTCCCCCACGGCGGCGGCGCGCGCTCAGCGGGCTTCAAGTGCCAGGGGCAGCGAGACAAGTACGAGACCGGCGATGATGGAGAGGAGCAGGGCACCTGTACGCTCGTTCCGCGTATCTGCCTTGAGCTCAGGGACAAGGTCCGACGCGGCGATGTAGATGAAGCCGCCGGCCGCCACTGGGATGAGTGCTGCCGCGAAGCCGGCGACGCGCCCGCCGACCAGGAGCACGAGCAACACGCCGGCGAACGCCGCGAGTGCGGAGATGACGTTCCACAACAACGCACGTTGCCGCGTTAGGCCGGCGTGCAGCAGGACTCCGAAATCCCCTACCTCCTGCGGCACTTCGTGGAGCACCACTGCCGTGGCAGTCGCGATACCGAGCGAAGGTCCGGCGAGGAATGCCGCGCCGATGGCCATTCCATCGAGCACGTTATGCAGTGCATCGCCGATGAGGTTGATCGCTGCGAGCGGCGGAAGAAAGGCCTGACGGTGCTGCGGCTCGTGGATGTGCCGCCAGATAGAGCGCTCGATCGCGAAGAACGCGAAGAATCCGATCAGAAGCAGCGCGCCCGCCCGGTCGCGCGACGGTCCCGAGAAAGCATCCGGGATCAGATGCAGGAACGCGGCACCCAGAAGGGCCCCGATGGCGAAGGCCACTAACCGGCGCACGAGACGAGTCAGTGTCGTTTCCTCGCGCGGCAGAAGTATTGCGATCGCTAGCGGAATCGCGCTCACTATGCCCACGCTGATGAGCGCGCCAAGCCACGCCGTGTGATTCACTTCGACTCCTTGCTCTAACCCTTGACGATTCCGATCGGCGTTAGGCGTGCGACCCGACGTGCTAACCCTGCACGCTCGACGACCTCCGCGACACGATCGACGTCCTTGTACGCGATCGGTGCCTCCTCAGCCAGCCCCTTTGTGCTCGGCGAGCGCACCGCGATTCCACGGGCCTCGAGCTCCGCGCGCACGCTCGCGCCAGTCACCTGACGCTTCGCGGCTCCGCGACTGAGCGCTCGACCGGCGCCGTGGCATGCACTCCCAAGCGATCGCTCCTCGGACTGGCGTGTCCCTACCATAACGAGACTTGCCGTCCCCATGCTCCCGGGAATGAAGACCGGTTGACCGACATCGCGGTAGGCGTCAGGGAGATCCTCATGGCCCGGTCCGAATGCTCGTGTGGCTCCCTTTCGGTGCACGCATAACGAGCGCCCGCCATGCGTTTCGCGCTTCACGATATTGTGGGCGACGTCGTAAACCACGCGCACCGCTTCCTCGGGAATGTGTGGGAACATGCGCACAACCGCCTGTCGGATCCTGTGTCCCACTGTCTGACGATTCGCCCAGGCGAAGTTCGCCGCGGCTGACATCGCCGCGAGGTAACGTTGTCCTTCAGCTGACGAGGCAGGCGCGCAGGAGAGCTGCCGATCCGGAAGCACGATGCCGAATTCTGCCAGCTTCGAGTCGAAGAGGCGCACGTAGTCAGTGCACACCTGATGTCCGAGTCCGCGCGACCCGGTGTGAATCAGCACCGTAATCTGTCCGTGGCGAAGACCGAACGCCTCGGCGACCGCCGCGTCATACACGTGATCGACTTGCTGCAGCTCCACGAAGTGATTACCGGCTCCGAGTGTCCCGAGCTGCTCGCGACCACGATCTTTGGCGCGCTGAGAAACGGCGCTCGGATCGGCTTCCGTGAGTGCACCACCGGACTCCGAGTGCGTGAGGTCAGTCTCCAGGCCGTATTCCATCTCCCTAACGACAAACGCAGCACCTTTGGCGAGCACCTGATCGAGCCGGTCGTCCGAAAGCTTGTCCCTTCCGCCGCGCCCTGTGCCGGCCGGGATGCTGCGAGAGATCTCATGCGTCAACGTCGTGTGCTCGTCGCCAAGTTCCGCGCGAGTCAGCGGCGTGGCGAGGAGTCGCACACCGCAGTTGATGTCGAATCCCACGCCCCCCGGCGACACGACCCCGTCAGGGAGCAGCGTCGCAGCGACTCCACCAACAGGGAAGCCATATCCCTCGTGCATGTCCGGCATGCCGTACGCGAAGTCGACGATCCCAGGAAGGGTGGCAACATTCATCAGTTGCGTAACTGCATCTCCCTCCAGGATCGCATGCAGTAGCTCCTCGTCGGCGTAGATGCGCACCGGCACGCGCATGTCGGCGCGAAACGAGACGGGCACATCCACGCACACGTCCCCTGACCTAACGAGCACGTCGGCAAGGAGTGACTCGTGCACCACGGTCGTTTGGGTTGGGTTCACGGTATGCCTCAGACGTCGAACAGGATGACTGCGTGCCACTCACCATCGTGTCGCTCGAGTGATAACCCGTGATACGTCGCGGCCTTGAGAGGCGACGTCCATCGTGTCACCGGCTGGCTGCGCACCTCGGCAGTGATGCTGCTTGTACCGTCAGGCTGCATCGTGATGCTGAGGTTACGTATCTCTGTATACGCGCGCCTCTCCACTTCCGATCTCCCCAGCAGCTCATTCGCCCAGTCCGCCAAGAGAGTCGTGCGGTCACGCGCGCCTACCGTGATAAGGCCCCAGTCGCTTGGCGTGGAGAGCGGCGTCCCCGCTTCGCGTGCGATGACGCGCGCAGTTTCTGCGAAGAGTTCTTCCAGCGTGTCAGCGGTGAGCGAGACCTTGAATTCGCCGACGTGTTCCTCCGTTCTGGCTTTGGATCGCATGAAGCGGACGAGTACGGGTTCGACTCAAGGTGATGCAGGGAGCGAGTCGCCAATGTCGGCGAACCGCAGGCGACGAGTCAGGGATCTTCCCCACAAGAATAAGGAAAACCCTTTCTTGTACGCCTAAGCCGATGGCGACACATTGCTCCCTGCGTTCACGGATGGGATATCGTGAACGGATGCTCTCCCGCGGGACGCCGTCGGAAGGCAGCACGCGAGAAATTCGACTCTCACGTGCGGGTTGAGAGGTCGCTGGCCACAACCAAAGCTCCGAGATCCCGGAGCACCTGAGTCGGGCCCATTCGACAAGGGTAAGATTGCCGACCAGTCTATATCTCGTGCGGATTATACCTAACGAGATGTGGAGTCGAAGCGGAGGTCGACAGTCACCAGCGTGAGAGAACCTCTGCAGGAGGCAGAAATGCCACTGCGGAGGTTCTCGTGTTTTCGGGAGTCACGCCGCCGACAATGCTTCACACGAGCGGCGCCGCACGGAGCTCCCTCACAACACGTCAGGACTCTCCCGGACAGATGCGGCGCCGAGCACGTGCGATTGTGAGCCACAGGCGAACGGCGCGCGTTTACACCGCGACGCAGATGTCGAGTCGCTAGCCATTAGGTCCAGCCAACGCGGCTGAAGGAGTAAACAATGACGACCACCTCAGTTGCGGGACGGCCTGACGCAAGCGGCGAGACTTCAAGTTCATTGGCCGTACAGCGCAACCCGGCGCGACGTGGCCCGGTTTTATTGGCGGTAGACTCAACCAGTCCGCAGAACACAGTGACTCCCGCGGCGCGCGCGGCGCACGCGCTGTCGCAACGTCTGAACGTTCCTTTGCGCGTCGTCACTGTCGTCGAACCCTGGCCCTACTACGCAGGCGCCGCCGCTGGCCTCGGGCCGATCGTTCTGCCCGCCGACGGCGAGCTGCGTCAAGCAAGTGAGCAAGGCGTCCGACGATTGCTGAAGGACGTGCTGTCCGATGCAGCGTGGACGCTCGATGTGCGCATGGGTCGGCCGGCCAATGAGATTCGCGACTTTGCTCTGGAGCTAGACGCCACGATCATCGTGACCGCGGCTGCTCCGCACACGCTCTTAGGCCGCGCGGTCGCTGGCGTGCGTGCCGCCCAGGTCTTGCGCGGTGCACCATGTCCCGTTCTGTCGGTGGACTCAACGTTTCGCGGCCTTCCGCGAAGGCTGCTCGCCGCAGTGGACTTCAGTCCCGCCAGTGTCCGTGCGGCTCAAGCAGCGCTGCTTCTCGCCGCGGACGATGCTCGAATGACATTGGTCCACACGGTCCCGGACGCAGTCTTCGGACACGTCGGCGCTGATGTTGCCATGAAAGAGACGCAGGCGCTTTTCGCGCGCTTGCGAGAGCAGCTCGCTCCCATCACTCCGGCCGGTGTTCTTCTCGAAACGCGCGAGCTGCAGGGCGAGGTCGTGCAGCAGGTGTTGGATTGTGCAGACTCGTTAGGCGTCGACCTCGTCGCTGTAGGCACCCACGGGCCTGGGCTCGTCCAGCGCATGTTCCTTGGCAGCACCGCCGCGAGCGTCGTGCATCTGGCGCGCTGCAGCGTGCTCGCATCGCCGGCGCCGCGTTTCAGCGAAGCGATCGACATGCAGTTGCATCTTCAGGGCACGGCCATGGTGACGCGACCTGACGAGTGGTCAGAGCTGCTGGACGCGGTGTCGCGTCGAAACATCGGGCGTCGAGTCACAATGGAAGTCGACGATCGCGACATCGGCGCACAGATCGAAGCGAGTGGCTACTCCCTGCGCGGGATCACGTTCGATGCGCACGACCGACGAGTCGCCGTCATGCTCGAAGCGCCACAGGGCACGAATGCGCACCTGACGCGTTCAATTGCCGACGTCGATTCGATCGGCATTACGACAAATCCTGATGGCACGGACCGCGCGCTTGTGATCAAGCACGGCCGCGGGCAGACCTTGCTATTCCTTACCGACTAACGACGGCGCGAGTCGCCGCCAAACAACGCGGGAGTGACAAATGAAAACCGACGCGCAAATCCGCGATGACATCTTCCTGGAACTGAAGTGGGACCCCGCAGTCCGCAATGCGGAGATCGGCGTCGCCGTGAAGAACGGCGTGGCGACACTGTCGGGCAACGTCGCGACGTTCGCCGAAAAGTTCGCCGCCGATCGGGTCGCAGAGCGAGTCGTCGGCGTGCGCGCAGTCGCCGACGATCTCACGGTGAAGATTCCATCGAATCAGGTTCGATCCGACACAGAGATCGCCCATGTCGTAGCGAACGCGCTCACGTGGGACACGCAAGTGCCTGACGAGAGAGTGAAGGCCCGCGTGGACAATGGGTGGATCTGGCTGGAAGGAGAAGTTGAATGGCAGTTCCAGAAGCTGGCAGCAGAGCGCTGCGTTCGTAACCTGATGGGCGTGAAGGGAGTCACGAGCACCATTCAGGTGAAACCGCGGCTGCCATCGCCCGCTGCAGTCTCATCGAAGATCAAAGAGGCTTTGCTGCGCAGCGCTGAGTTCGACGCCAACCGGATCGCCATTGACGCGGCTGATGGGAAGGTGACGCTGCGTGGTACCGTCCGCTCCTACGCCGAGCGAAAGGAAGCGGAACGAGCCGCGTGGTCTGCACCGGGCGTCACGCAAGTCGAAGACAAGATCGTCATCGGCATCTAGGCTCTACATCTCGAGGAGAGCGGCCAGTGTCGACAGCCAGAGTACTTCGCAGCGGGCTGCGCGAAAGTGCGCGCCCGCTCAGCGGCTCGCCTAACGATTTCGACGCACTGCTAGCCGCCGTGAAGGATGCGCGGCTGGTTCTCATCGGCGAAGCCTCGCACGGCACGCATGAGTTCTATCGCATCCGCGCCGAGATCACGAAGCGTCTGATCCGTGAGCGTGCGTTCACCGCGGTAGCGGTAGAGGCAGATTGGCCGGATGCGTATCGGGTCAATCGTTATGTTCGCGGAACCGGGGACGACGCCGACGCCGAGGAGGCCTTACGCGGATTCCGCCGTTTTCCTCAATGGATGTGGCGCAATGCGGATGTACTCGATTTCGTCGGCTGGCTGAGAGCACATAACGAAGGTCTGCCGTCCGCCGCGCAGGTAGGTTTTTACGGGATGGACTTGTACAGCCTGCACGCTTCGATGGAGGCGGTGCTGAACTATCTGCGCGATGTGGATCCCGAAGCCGCGCGGCGGGCGGCGCTGCGCTATGGCTGCTTCGACAGATTCGGCGACGATCCCCAGCGTTACGGGTACGCCTCCACAATTGGGCTGTCGCCGACATGCGAGGCAGAAGTCGTCTCCCAACTCGTGGAGTTGCAGCGCTCCGCGACCGAGTACGCCTCGCGCGATGGCCGTTTTCCACCTGACGCGCAGTTCTTCGCCGAACAGAATGCGCGCCTGGTCGCCAACGCCGAGCGCTACTACCGCGCGATGTTCGACAACCGCGTCAGCTCGTGGAATTTGCGTGACGGGCACATGGCGGAGACGCTGGGAGTGTTACTGCAATACCTCGGGCGCAACACTCCAGCGTCGAAAGTCGTGGTGTGGGCGCACAATTCACACCTGGGCGACGCGCGGGCCACGGAGATGGGAGGCGCGGGCGAGCTGAACGTCGGGCAGCTCGTTAGGCAGCGCTATGACCGGCAGGCGCTGCTCGTCGGCTTCAGCACCTACTCGGGAACCGTGACGGCAGCCGATGACTGGGGCGCGCCCGCGCGGCGTAAAACCGTGCGCGCGGCGCTGCCCGAGAGCTACGAAGCCCTCTTTCACGAGGCCGGCGTCGCCAACTTCTATCTCGACCTGTCGGAGCGCAGTCCGACTGTGTCGGAGCTGCGGCACCCGCGGCTGGAGCGCGCGATCGGCGTCATCTACCGCCCCGAGACCGAACGGATGAGCCATTACTTCCACGCGCAACTACCGTCGCAGTTCGACGCAATCCTGCACTACGACACGACCCGCGCTGTCGAACCGCTCGAGCGCACCGGCGAGTGGGAGCGTGGCGAGCTGCCGGAAACATACCCCTCGTCGCTGTGAGCGCCGTGACGACCTAACGCCAACCCTTGCCGTCGATGTCGACCTTGGGCGAAAAGACGTAGCGATGCGTCGTCAGCTTGTGATCGGCGACGGCGTCGCTGATGTCCTTCGTCGTCACGATGCCGAGTAACGCGTCATCCTGCATAACGAGAACTCGGTGGACGCCGATGCCACGCATGCGATCCGCCGCCAACTCGACCGGCGTGTCCGGGCTGAGCGAGAAGAGGCTGCGCGTCATAGCCTCCGCGACCGTGTGCTCCTCCAGCGCGTTCCACTCCGGTCCGCTGACCTCGATCATGCGTTCTGAAACGTCCGCGCCGGCGTCATCCCACTTGTCGGCGAAGTACGCCATGGGCACATCTTCATCAGGCACTTCCTCGTCAACTCGCGTCCAGTCGTCGTCGGCGGCTGACTCGGAGCGTTCCGCAGGAACACCTGGCAGCGATGCCGTGAATTCCATGAGGTCGGTCGCGGATATGACGCCGATAACCTTGCCGCTGGCGACCACAGGAGCGCCGCTCACATGACGCGTCGCAAAGAGTGCCATGGCATCGCGGATCGTGAGCTCTGGTCCGACCGTTACCACGTCAGTTGTCATGATGTCCCGAAGCCGCAGCATACGTGCTCCTGAATGGGCTTGAACTCTGTCTCCTCGCTCTGTGGAACTTTCATGCACCGATCCCGGAGCGTCTGTCAGGTAAACTCCAGGCGGCATGTCCGTTTTGCCCTGCAATGCCGGGCTGGTGAGAGCGGCCGCACGTGTCGTCCGAAGGACGACGCGATGTCAGGCATTCATCAGTTGCTGCAACTGCGCCGCGCCTCGAGCTTGCGCATATGCGCTACCCATCGCGCGCAGTGTCGCCGATGTCGCGTGAGCTGGCGCTCAATGCCGATGTCGCCAAGCACCTCGAGGAAGTCGCGCGGCTGCTCGAGGAGCAGGGCGCCGCTGCTTTCCGCGTACGCGCCTATCGCAACGCGGCATCGACGGTCCGCCACCTAACGCGGCCGATCATGGACATCATCATGATCGAGGGCCTGGAGGGTCTCGATCGGCTGCCAGGAATCGGACCGACGCTCGCTCGCTCGATCCGCCAACTTGCGCTTACGGGACGTCTCCCGATGCTGGACCGCCTGCGCGGTGAAAGCGACCCTGTCACGGTTCTCGCTTCTGTACCCGGCGTAGGCCGAACGCTTGCTCACCGGCTGCACGATGAGCGCGGTATCGAAACTCTGGAGCAACTCGAAGGAGCCGCGCACGACGGAACGCTCGCTGTCGTTCCCGGGTTCGGACCAAAACGTGTCACCGGAATCCGTGACGCGCTCGCCGCGCGCCTGGGTCGGCGTTGGCGAGAGCCTCGCCCGCAGGAGGAACCAGAGGTCGCCGATTTGTTGGAGGTCGATCGCCTGTACCGCGAGCGCGCCCAAAGTGGCAAACTCCGGCTCATCGCTCCGCGGCGCTTTAACCCGGAGCACAGGGCGTGGCTGCCGGTCCTTCATTATATGTACGGCGACCGGCACTACACGGCGCTCTTCTCTAACACAGCGTTGGCCCACAAGCTCGGCAAGACAGATGACTGGGTCGTGTTGTACTACGATGGCACGGACGGCGAACAGCAGTGCACGGTCGTGACCGCCACGTCCGGCATACTGCGCGGCAAGCGCATCGTGCGAGGCCGCGAAAGCGAGTGCGAGGCGTACTACAGATGGGGTCCGGCCTAACGCCTGTTCCGCACAATTGAATGCGCCTATCGCCGACACGTCTGTGAACGGGATCAGTCGCGGGACGCCGGCAGCGTCGCCATTGACCGTGGAGCCGTGGCACATCCTCGCCGTCGCCGATGTCGAGCGCGCACTCGCCACCGGCCAGGATGGTCTGTCCGCGCGTGCAGCGGTTGAACGGCTGCGCCAGCTGGGACCTAACGAGGTCGAGAGCGAACCCCAGGAACCGTGGTGGAGGCTGGTGCTACGGCAGCTGCGCGATCCCCTTGTGTATATCCTGCTGGCCGCGGCCGCCGTCTCGCTGACGCTGCGCGATTACGCTGACGCCGGTGTTATTCTGGCGGTCGTCCTTCTCAATGCCGTGATCGGCTTCGTGCAGGAGTATCGCGCGCGCGAAGCTGTTCGCTCACTGGCCCGACTGTCGGCGCCGCATGCGCTCGTGATCCGTGACGGCAGGCCGCAAGAGATCGCAAGCCGCGATCTGGTACCCGGTGACGCCGTGGAGTTGGTTGCCGGATCGCGCGTTCCCGCAGACATGCGTCTGGTTCAGGTGCGCGGCATCGCGGTCGACGAATCGCTGCTGACCGGCGAGTCGCTGCCCGTGCAGAAGGGTACGGAGCCCATGCCTAACGCGGACGTCATTGTGGCCGATCAGACCAACATGCTGTTCGCCGGCACGACCGTCGTGCACGGCCGCGGCCGCGGCCTCGTCGTGCGCACCGGTTCGGCATCGGAGCTGGGGCGCATCGCGCATGTGATGCGCGAAGTCGGGACGACCGCGACTCCGCTGCAGACGACACTGGCGCGCTTCGGGAGGCTCGTCGGTATCGCCATTCTCGGTCTCGCTGCTGCCGTTCTCGCGTTGGGTCTTTTCCGCGCGTTGCCACCGGCGGAGATCTTTCTCACGGCCGTAGCGCTCGCTGTCGCCGCGATTCCGGAGGGTCTTCCGGTGGTGCTCACCGTCACGCTCGCCGTGGCGGTCCGCCGCATGGCACGGCGGCGAGCGATTGTGCGCTCGCTTCCCGCCGTCGAGACGTTAGGCAGCACAACGGTCATTGGCTCCGACAAAACCGGAACGCTCACCAAGAACGAGATGACGGTGCGCGCGATCTGGGCGGGTGGACAGCATCATGCAGTCAGCGGCAGCGGTTATGCCGTCGACGGCCGCATTGAGCAGGAGGGCCGCGTGCTACGAGCGGACGATTCCCCGTCGCTCGCCGCTGCCCTTCGCGTCGCAGTGCTGGCGACCGAGGTGGACCCGGCACACTTCGAAGCCGGACAGCTCGTTGGCGATCCGACGGACATCGCGTTGCTCGTTGCAGCAATGAAAGGGGGCATCGTGCCATCCGAGCTCCGCCGACAACATCCCGAGTTGGATTCGCTTCCGTTCGAATCGGAACGACGCCTCATGCTCTCGCTGCGTGAGTCGCCAGCTGGTCCCGTGGAGCATCTGAAAGGGGCTCCGGAAGTTGTTTTGGCGCGCTGTCACCGCGAGCTGGGCCCCGAGGGAGAACGCTCGCTGCAACGCGAGCGCGCCCTCGCTGTGGCGGCTGAGTATGCGGCGAACGGACTGCGCGTCCTCGCACTCGCCTATCGGCACAGCAGCGGCAGGCACCTAACGAGCGCGTCGCTGGGGGATGACTACGTTCTTACCGGCTTGATCGGCATGGAAGACCCGCTGCGGCCAGAGGCGGTCGCGGCCGCGCATGACGCGCACTCGGCGGGGATCCGTGTGCTCATGCTCACCGGGGACCACGCAGAAACAGCGCGGGCCGTGGGTAAGCGGCTCGGGCTCGGTGACCGCGTGCTCAGCGGCCATGAGATCGAACGCCTTTCCGACGCGGAGCTCTCGCAAGCGCTGCGCGATGTGAATTGCTTTGCGCGTGTCACACCCGAGCACAAGCTGCGCATTGTCCAGCAGCTCAAGAGGGCGGACGAAGTGGTCGCCGTGACCGGCGACGGCGTGAACGACGCCCCAGCGTTGCGCGCGGCGCACTTGGGAATCGCGATGGGAATGTCAGGTTCAGACGTCGCGCGTGAGGCTTCGGACATCGTGCTGGCCGATGACAACTTCGCGACCATTACGTCGGCCATCGAAGAAGGACGCGTCGTCTTCGCGAACATCCGGAAGGCGACTTTTTTTCTGCTCTCGACCGCCGCCGGCGAAATCCTCGCCATCATGGTGACTGTGCTCGCTGGCTGGCCCCTTCCATTCAGCGCGGCCCAGATCCTGTGGATCAACCTCGTGACCGATAGTGTGGAGGACATCGCGCTGGCGTTCGAGCCTGGAGAGCCGGACCTGCTGCGTCGCCCGCCACGTCCGCGACGCGAAGGCGTACTGACCGGGCGCCTCGTGCTCCGGTTAGGTGGAGTCGGTCTCGTTCTCGCGAGTGTGACGCTTGGCATGTTTTGGTACACACTCAACGCCACAGGCGACCTGACCATCGCGCGAACAGTCGCCGTGACGCAGATGGTCGTTATGCAGTTCTACCATACCTTCAACTGTCGATCGCTGGATCGTTCGGTGCTGCGCATTCCACTGTTCTCGAATCGCTTTCTCTTCATCAGTATGGTGGCGGTCGCGGCGGTGCACCTGAGCGCGCTGTACGTGCCGCCGCTGCGCCGAGTGCTGCACCTCGCACCGCTCGACGCCGCCCAGTGGGGGCTCATCCTGCTGGTGGGTCTTTCGGTGGTCGTCGGAGGCGAGATCGACAAATTGATCAACCGATCGTTGCGACGGCGGCTCGGTTGAGCTCGACGTCGATTCGATTTTCCCGTTAGGTGCGCTTCAGCGACCCTGCTTCTGCGTTCACGCCTCGAGTCCGGCGTGCTCCAGCGCTTCTTCGCGGCTGCTCTTCTCTTCCCGCACTTCCGTGAGTGTAGCCTCGGCCAGCAGGAGCGTGCCGGCCACCGAGACGGCGTTTTCCAGAGCGACGCGCACGACCTTCGTCGGATCGATGATGCCAGCTTCCAGCAGGTCCACGTAAGCGCCAGTCGCCGCGTCGAATCCAAAGGCTCCGGTCCCGGCGCGCATCTTCTCCACGACGACTCCACCGTCCGCCGCTGAATTCTCCGCGATCTGTCGCGTTGGCGCTTCGAGCGCGCGTTTGAGCATCAGGATCCCGGTATGCTGATCGCCACTGAGTTTCGCCGCTTCACTCTCCACGGCGTCGATCGCGCGGAGCAATGCGAGCCCGCCTCCAGGAACGATCCCCTCCGCAACTGCGGCTTTGGTCGCGCTGATGGCATCCTCAAATGCTTCTTTGCGATTCTTGAGCTCAGCCTCAGATGGGGCCCCAACTTTGACCACGGCGACACCACCGGCGAGCTTGGCCAATCGCTCTTCCAACTTCTCCTTGTCGTAATCCGACGTCGTATCGGCAATCTGTTTGCGCAGCTCGGTGCAGCGCCCTTCGATGGCGCTGCGAGCGCCGGCGCCGCCCACGATCGTGGTCGTTTCCCGCGTGATCACAACGCGCTTCGCGCGACCAAGGTCCTCTAGCGTTAGGCGTTCCAGCGCGAGCCCTGCCTCTGGGGCGATCACGCGTCCGGCCGTCAAGATCGCGATGTCGTCGAGCATCGCGCGGCGACGATCGCCAAAGCCCGGCGCCTTCACAGCGACACACGGGAGCAGCCCACGAATTCTGTTGACCACGAGCGTGGCTAGTGCATCCCCCTCCACATCCTCTGCGATCACGAGGAGCGAGCGCGCCGACTTGGCGACCTGCTCCAGCAATGGAAGGAAGTCCTGCATCGACGTGATGCGCTTCTCGTAAATCAGAATCAGAGGCTCTTCGAGCACAGCCTCCATCTTCTCGGGGTTGGTGATGAAGTACGGCGACGAATAGCCCCGATCGAACTGCATTCCCTCGACGACCTCCACGGTCGTTTCGGTCGCTTTCGCTTCTTCCACCGAAACCACGCCTTCGCTCCCTACGCGCTCGAGCGCGTCGGCGACGAGCTCACCGATCGTGCCATCGTTATGCGCCGAGATAGTCGCCACTTGCGCGCGCTCTTTCTTGCTCTGGACTGGGCGTGACAACGCACGGATGGCGGCGACCGCGACCGCCAGGCCAGCATCCAGACCGCGGCGCAACTCGATCGCACTGGCGCCCGCGGCGATGTTGCGTACGCCGTCGGCATAGATCGCGTGCGCCAGCAACGTCGAGGTAGTAGTTCCGTCGCCAACGAGCTCCCCCGTGCGCTCCGCCGCTTCGCGCAGTACCTGCGCGCCAAGGTTTTCATCCGGGTCAGTCAACGTCACTTCTTTGGCGATCGTCACGCCGTCGTTGCAGACGAGCGGCTTTCCCCAACGGCGCTCGATGAGGACGCACTTGGCTTTCGGCCCCAGCGTCACACGAACGGCGTCAGCGAGCTGGGTCGCACCGCTCAGAACGCGCTGGCGCGCCTCGGATCGAAAATGGAGTTGGCGTGTTGCTGGCATATCTCCTCCGCTACATGAAGTACGGCTCATGAGAAGCGTACGGACCACCGAATAGCTGAGCAGTCGGGGAAACGGCTCGTCCCGTTGAGGGCATCGCTGACACGCCAGGTTCACGCCGGCACAAGTCGCATGACACCGCGGAGCTTTCCATGGGCAGCGTGACAAATGCGCCTGCGCTCACTGGTCGGGACCCGCGCCAAAATTCAGGGATTGTCCGACGTACTGTCAGTGAGTTCCGCATGTCTGCGCGTCCGCGGGTGATCGATATTGCTCTCGTGTTCGAGGAACGGGATTTCCTCGAATGGAGACCTTCTCATGGGACGCCATCGGAAGGCAGCGCAACAAGGAGTTCGACTTGCTGCGCGAGTTGTGAGGTCGCTGGACACAACCGAAGGTCCTGTTATGGGACACCTGACTCGGGCCCGTCCGACGAGGGAAAGGCTGCGGAAGAGACCGGTGAAGACCGGGTATCCGAACCTCTCCAATAGCAGCCGCCAGCGAGCAGCCTTCGCATCCGGCGCCGAAAGGGGCCGGTTGCGGGGGCTGACTTGTTCAGCATCCGTTCAAACGAACTTCCGCGGCGCGTTGTAGGCTGCTGCCCGACGCGTGCCCTCCCCGTCACCTGATAGTGCGAG
>DATBKN010000510.1:0-4578 GCA_036555845.1 Gemmatimonadaceae bacterium
GACGGCTGGCGACGCTGCCGTTCGAACGCTGCCCAGTCGATGTCGTTAGGCACGCCGCGCCAAAGCGTGAGGCGTCCCACGAGGGCATCTGTCTGGTGGGAATTCCCGGATACGTGGATTCTTGCGTTGGCGCCGAGTCCCACGGATCCGCCCGATATGAAGACTGGAACGCCGTTCAGCGCCACGCCGCAGCGTCCATCCGGTAGCAGCTGCACGCGCAGTCGCCACCAGATACCTTCGTGTGCGCCAGCTGGGGATCCAACGCGCACCTGTTCGGGCAATGCTGTAATCCTCACAGAATCCGCCCACACCCGGTTCTCCCCCGCGGGGAACGTGACAACGCAGGCGGATAACGAGTTCGGGCGGCCCTGTTCCAATTCGTTCGCAGACCATGCGAAAGGATTCATGTCCTCAAAGCCGATGCCGACGCTTTGCCATTGCGGCTTCGTCAGGCGGAGTGACACTTCGGCGTCGAGGGCGGCGCCGTCTGACACGGGGACGACATGACGCGACACGACCGCACTGAGATAAGATCCGTCGCCATTCGGACGTAATACGACACGTGCGCCGATAGTGTCGACGTAAGGCGTGGGCGTTCCGATGACAACCCAATTCTGCGGCAACGGCAACGTCCAATTCTCTGTTGTGGCTGAAGCCGCGAGTCTGCTTGTAACGCGCACGGTGCGCTCGCCGCTTACGCGGCCTCCCGCGTCGACAGCTATCGTTGCCGTTCCGTCACGGCGAGGCAGCGCGAGTCCGCTGACGCTATCAATGTCGACCACATCAGGATCGGATGACGACCAGCGCAACCACCGTGGGTGAGTCTGTTGGCCGCCGCGCATTGTTCCGCTAGCAGCGAACTGGTGAGGTACATCGATCTCCAGTCTCGTGTTTGCACTGTCAATCGTTAGGTGCTGCAGGCCGGCTGGAGCGCGCGCGGCTCTCCAGCGGATGGCGATTGATTCCTGCGCGGAGCCTTCCAGCACGCGCGCGTCGAAATCGCGTCCGAGTGGAAAGATGTGCCAGCGCCAGTCAACGGTTCCTCGACGCGTGCATAGGCAGGCGACGAACTGCCCGTTAGGCGCCAGCGAGCCGTTGCGCGCCATGAGGTCAGGACGAAGCGTTGTCAGCTCGCCACTCGACAGATCTATGATTGCCAGCTGCGCGACAGCGTCGCTGCCACGGATGATGAGAAGCTTCGTGTCATCCACCCAGCCGATCACACGTTGGACGTCGCTCGCCGCCGGGCTACACTCCAGGCCCGAACCATCGAAGCCGACGTGACAAACTCGGCTCAGGAGCGATGTGAAGGAACGGCGCAGAAAGGCGATCTGCGTGCCGTCGTGACTCCAGTGCGCTTGAACATCCGTTTCATCGCCCGACGTGAGCTGGCGCTGAGCGCCCGTTGCCAAATCAAGGAGGGCGAGGTCGTAGCGCGAGAGCGCGTTCCACCGCGCGGTAGAAAGCACCGCGTATCGGCCGTCCGGAGACGCGCTCTCGACCATGGCGTCGCCGGCCGTATTCGTTAGGCGTGTCTGCTGCGTCCCGTCGCTGAGGAACACATCGATTGTGCCCGGCTTGGCAACCGGAGCGTTGTATAGCCAGCGTCCCTTGCCGCCAGGGATCTCAGTCGGAGGCCAGTCCGTCGGTCCGCGTACGAGGATGTCCGCGCGACGCGGGATATCGATTCGCCGTCCAACGGGCCACTCAGAGGCGAACAGAGGGATTGTATACCCATCGCTCGATTTGCGAATATCGAAGACAACGAGCTCGGCGTCCGGTGCGGGACCGTGCCGAGTCGCAATAGCGGCGGTAATCGCAATGGCGAGAGGGAGTGCTGTAACGAGCGCGATTGCTGCCGCGACGCGCTTGCCCGACGTGAGTCCCGCCCGCACGTGAATGGGAAGGGAGCGCACCAGCTCGCGCACGCGCGCCCCGCTCGTTAGGCTCCCGAGCATGTCGTCCGCGAGCGCCATGTGCGGTCGCGTGTCACCGAGCCGACGCGATGCGCGGGTAAATCGTAGGAAGGTCGCCGCGAGCGCGCTTGTTTCGCCCGCCTCCGCGAGGTGCATGGCGGCTCGCCGCAGCAGAGGCAGCGTCGCGTCGGGTTGCTGCCAGCTGGTGCGCCCCAACACACCGTGTGCGGCACGCAGTGCATCCGCGGCAGCTAGTTCCACGGCAGCTTCGCCGATCTCGTCGTGCGCCGGTATTAGCTCGTCGCCCTGGTGAGCGACGAACCCGTGTGCTTCCAGCGCGCCAAGAGACTGCGTGCATTCGGCATCAGGCAATTGACTGAGATCCTTCAACGTCTGCCGAGCGAGTGGCACGCCGGCGACGGACAGCAAGAGTAGCAACCATCGTTCCGCCCTGCTCAGCTGCGCAATTCTGTGTTTGAGCGCGTCTCCTTCTCGCAGCGCGGCAATCAACCGATCCGGCGCACTCGTGAGCCACGCTTGATCCGTGCGCTCGAGGAGGCCGCGATCCATTAACAATTGCAGCGTTTCCAGTGTCCGGAGCGGAGACCCTAACGACGCGCGAAGTAGCTCGCCTGGGAAGGCGGTTGCCCACGGAGCGTCGGGTAGCGCGGCCAAGCTGGTGGTCAGCGCGTGCGTTTCGTTCTCGCCGAGGGGCGGCAGGTCGATCGTTAGGGTCTGTGCTGCTTCGAGCTTGCCGGCAGGCGTGGGGCGGCCGGTCGTGACCAGTAGCAGTTTGCGCTGGTCGACGTCATCGATCAGATGGGCGAGCAAGGTTCGAGAGGATTCGTCGCACCAGTGGAGATCGTCGACGAGCAACGCGACTGGATGATCCGCACTTACGGTGACGAGGAGTTCTTTCAGGGCGACGGCACGGCGACGCAAAGCATCGTAGCCGTGCGTTGATTCAGTGGAAGCCGACTGAAAGACTGAGGAGAGAGCTGGATTCAACGCGAGCAATACGCTGGCACTCTCCGAGGATATGCCCTTAGCACCTGGGAGGTCGGCTAGCGAAGCAGCTACTTCAGCAGCGCCGACGTACGGAACTTCGCGTGTTCCGATGCGGAATCTGGAAATGCGCACGCGCGCTCGTGAGGCGCGTAATCGCGCGTGCACGTCGTTGAGCAGTCGTGTCTTGCCGAGTCCTGCGGCGGCGCGGATATGGATGTGTCGCCCGCGACCCGCGCGTGCGTCGTTCCACGCTGTGAGGATCTGCGCGAACTCTCGCTCGCGGCCCACGAGCTCCGCGACGAGCGCCCGACTTCGTTCTGATTCCGCATGGGGCTCGTTAGGCGTTTGCCGAGCGACGCGGATGAGGGCTCGCGTTGGTGGCTCGAGCTCGATGTCTTCTCGAGTTGCGATCGATTCGAGTGCGTCCGCTTCTAGTTGAGCACCAGTTGCGTCTGCGGCTGCGATGAGCGCTTCCAAGAGCAGGCGCCAAGCCGGTTGATGCTGCAGATCGAGATCGCGCGCGCGCCGCGCGAGAGTGACGGCGTCACGAGCGCGCCCGGCCGTGAGTAGTCGGCGGACTTCGTGGTCGGCACTTCTATAGAAGAGGTTGCGCAGTCGTCGGCGTTCGACGTCGGCCCATTGCTCGAATTCTGCGCCGCCTGGGGCCGCGAAGCTTGGTAGGAAGTCGCCTTTGTAGAGCGCCACGACGCGTGCGTGGTCGCCTTGTTCGGCAGCTGCGATGAGCGCGGCGCGATCGGATTCGATTGGCGCGCTGAGAACGAGTGAGTCGCCCGAGGCTGAAATGATGCCATCAGCGACTCTTCTTTTGATATACCAGAGAGTTTGACGAAGCGCGTGCTTGGCGGCCTCGGGCTCGAGGTCGGCCCAGAGGAGATCGAGGCAGTGTTCGCGTGAGGCGCGGTGTTGCGGCGCGGCAGCTAAGTACGCGATGAGCGCGAAAGGCTTCCCGGCCTCCAGCGCCACTGAGGTAGCTCCGTCTGGCTGGGACAGAATAAGCCGCGCCGCACCTAACGAATCGAGCGTCAGGCGCGCGTCAGATGACAGACTAACCAGCGACCCGTGGGGCATCTGACTCCGGGCAGACGACGGACTGTGTAGAGTGTCCTGCCGCATGACGACCCCGGGTCACCGCTAATTAACTGAGCTTCACGTGTGGCAACGAGAAGCTGGGGTAACATGGGACATCGGGCAAGAGCAGTGCACCCGGGCGTCGGCGGCGCCCTCGCTATCGCTCTGATCCTGTTTTTCGCCTCTGCGGCGCCGCGACACGATCGCCGTCCCGACCAACCGGAGTTCTAGTATGAGACGATGGTCAGCAGCGGGTACGCTCATGGTGCTAGTAGCCATTGCATGCGAAGACCCTGCGATTGGTCCACCGCAAGCGCCACCACTCGCAAGCGCTTCGCTTTCGAGCTCGCTTACGTCGAGTGTCTGCCCTGGGTGTTTGTACGGGCCGACCACGTATGTCCGGGTCAATGGAAAGCCCGTGACGGAAGTATCTCGTTTTCGCGGGACTCCCGGAGCCGAGTATGTAATCGATATCGATGATGGCGGGAGTCAAGGTCAGGATGGAACCGTTATCCTGAACGGAAAAGTGTTGGTCGATCTGCGTACTGTTTCAGAAATCGGACCG
>DATBKN010000511.1:0-5272 GCA_036555845.1 Gemmatimonadaceae bacterium
TGCCTAACGAAGTAATGAAGAAGCGCACCCCTTCCTCGAGTGATACTTCGATGAAGCGCTCCATCCGCTCGCGATAGTGCTTGGAGCCCTGCTCGATGAGCGCGTTCATCCCGATCGGGTGTCCGCCGGCGAGCTTGGTGATGAGTCGCAGGCCTTCTCGGTACTCGTGCCCGTGCACGTACGTGAGCGACACTGGTTGCACGACGCCGATGCCGCCGGCCGCGGATACCGCGCCGACGAGCTCGGGGTTGCTGCAGGGATACATCGCGCCGCCAATGATCGGCAGCTCGATCCCGACCTGGCGCGTGAACGCCGTGTCGAGCAGCGAGCGGGTGGGGGTCACGCGTTAGGCTCCACGCGTGTGCGCTGCAGCGCCCAGAGCTGTGTGTACTTGGCCGCGACGCTCATCGCGGCGAGTGAGGCGAGTACGACGCCGTGGGCACCGTCGCGCCATCCCCCGCGGACGAGCAGCATCGTAAAAAAGCGGGCGATTGGCCGCAGTGTGATGTCCGTGAGCGATGCCCGGCGGCCCCGGGCGGCGTGCTGTTCGGCCCACGACTTCGAATAGCGCTGCAGCTTCTCGAAATACTCGCTGAGGTTGGCGTACGGCGTATGCAGCAAGGGTTCGCTCAGCACACCGACCTCACCGTCGACGACGACATGCTCGTGCACCGGTCGCTCGTCGTAGCGCAACTCTCGTCGAAAGAGCCGGATCGGCTTGTCGCGCTCCCAGCCGCCGTGACGGATCTCGCGACCGTAAAAGAAGTTGCGCCGTATTGCTCGATAGGCAGACGGTCCACCGGCGCGTCCGACGGCCGCCTGCACGGCGTTGCCTAACGAGGGCGTGCCGCGCTCGTCAGCGTCGACGACGAAGATCCAGTCGTGCAAGGCGCGGCCGATGGCGGCGTTGCGCTGCGCGCCGATCGTCGAAAACGGATGCCGGAACGCGCGCGCCCCGGCTTTCGCCGCCAGCGCCACCGTATCGTCTGTCGAATCGTTCTCTACGACGATGACTTCAGCCGCCCAACTCACGCTCTCGATGCAGGCGGCGATTTCTGCGGCCTCGTTTCGCGCAGCGATCACGACGGACACAGGAACGGGGGCGCCTTGCACGCGTTACGCAGGAACTGGCACCCGTTCACGCACGGGTCCCACGCGCCATCGCACCGTCATCGCGGCAACGACGTCTCCACTTGCATCACTGACGATTGATTGCACAGGAAGGTCGATGTCGCCATCGATTGGAGGCAGCTGCACGGTTGCTTCCGCCGTTAGGCGTCCACGCGCCTTCTTCTTGTAATCGATGGAGAGGCCGGTGACGATGCTACGCAGATTGGCGGGCAGGCCCGTGAGCATGGCGAGGCCACCGACGACCTCCGCCAGATTCACAAGAGCAACGGCGTGAATCGAGTTCAAATGATTGCGCACGATCCTGCGATCGGACATCTCCGCGCGGCAGTAACCGGAACGCAGCTCGACGATGATCGGCCGCACAGTTCCGGTGTACGGCACCTGCCGTCCCAGCAAAAATGAAAAGAGGCGTTTCCCGCCGGGCAGGTGCGCGAGGCGCTGCCACAAACTCAGGAGACGATGGCCGATTGACATTCGTGATGAATCTAGCGGTGAAGCTTGGGGCGCGGCATGACGCTTCGACGTTTCGCGAAGCTCAGGCAAGAGACAATTCGGAAAACGCGGATGGGCGGATTGGAACGGCCAAAAAGAAGGTGTTGACGCGGCTGTACAAGTTCGTTTTTTGTTTGGCTTTTGTCCGCTCATCCGCGTACTCCGAATGGCTCTTGACGAGCCGCACGACTGCACGGGACCACGCGGGTGCGCGCAAAGTCACAGTCTGCGCAAGAACGCCTCGGGGTTGTTGAGAAAATCGCGCGTGATTGTCACGTGATCGAGCTGATCAAATGGCACCGTTGCAACCGGTGATTCGTCGAACGAGTAGATCGTCGCGTTAGGGAACGCGAGCAGGATCGGCGAGTGTGTGGCGATGATGAATTGTGATTGCTGCTGTACCATCGTCTTCAAAATCGCGATGAAACCGAGTTGGCTTTGAGGCGACAATGGGGCCTCGGGTTCGTCGATGAGATAGATCCCGCCCGGCACGAATCGGCTCTGAAAGAGCTTGATGAAGCTTTCGCCGTGCGACTGCACATCGAGCCCATCTCCATAACTCTTTCGCAGCTCGGCAAGCGTCCGGCCGACCGGCATCATCGCGAGACCCCTCGCCGCTGCGGAACGTCCTTCGTACTCGCCTTCGATTTCGGCGGCGCGCTGTTTCATCTCCGCCTTGATCTGTTCAATCGCCTTTGCAAAGCCGAAGAAGTCCTCGGCGCGCAGAAAGAAACCACGACGAATCCGTACATTCCACGTTAGGCGCAACACACGGCCGAGCGCTTGCTGCTCGCGTAGTGTCGCATCGTCGCGCGTGGCGACTGCGCCAACGGTGGGGAGCCCAATGGCCGTCGCCATGCCCTCGAGCAGAGTCGACTTTCCTGATCCGTTCTCACCGACGAAAAACGTTACGGGCGAGTCGAAGGTGAGGCGTTGCAAGGCCTGAACGGCGCGAATGGAGTAGGGGAACCGCTCGGGAAGCGAAGACGCCGCCTGCTTGAGCTCAACGCTCCGCAGGTGGATGGCCGTAGCCTCACCCGAGGCCTCCCGCGCGGGCTGTCTTCGCGCCAAATATCCCTCTGCTTCGTCGTTCCCGAGGATACTCAATGTCTGCCATGCATCTCGCAACCGCAGTTGCGCTAGCCGTCCCCGCCCTCCTCGCCGCGCAACAGCGCGCGCCGCGCGCCTTCACTCCCGCCGATTGGTACCGCCTGACGACAGTGAGCGCGCCGGCGATGTCGCCCGACGGAAAGCTCGTGGCCTTCACGGTCACGACCGTGAAAGAGAGCGACAACAAGCGTCACTCCGAGGTTTGGGTTGTGTCGACGAGCGGTGGCGACCCACAACGCTTCACCTCGCCAAGCACCGAAAGCTCGAATCCGCGCTTCTCACCGGACGGCAAATACCTGCTGTTCACGTCCACTCGGCCGGGGAGCCGGGCGCGCACGTGGGGCCTGCGGATGGATCAGCCGGGAGGCGAGGCCGTCGAAATGGACGCGTATCCCGCGGGCTCGATGCCCAAAGACAAGCGCTTTGTCGTCTGGAGCGAGGCCGACACAGTGCCTAACGACACGACCAAGCAGGATCGCTGGAAGGCGATGCAGGCGATGGCACGGCCGCCGTTCGGCGCCATCACGGAGCCGCTCGATCCCAAGCGCTTCGACGGCCGTCACGTCGTGGAGCTGCCGTACAAGTCCAATGGACCGGGATACCTGCCGAACCCACGAGCGGCGCGCGTTTACCGCGCGGCGAACTTGTGGATCAAGCCGATGGATGGCCCCAAGCGGAAGATCGACGACCAGAAGTACTCGCGGCGAAACGCGGCTGTATCACCGGACGGGCAGTGGATCGCCTTCGTCGCCGATCGCGCCTTGCGCAGCGACTCGGTCGCGCAGGCCGCACGCGATTCATTATCGAAACTGCCGTACAACAAGGTTCGCGACGAAGCGCCGCGCAATGACGTTGACATCTACGTCGTGAGCACGAGCGGCGGTGAGCCGCGTCGTATCGCCACGTTCGTGGGCAACGAGGGGGATCTGGACTGGTCGCCTGACGGGACGAAGCTGACGTTTGTAGCATCCACATCGCGCACGACGTCACGGCGCATTTGGATCCTCACCGTGCCGGCCGCTGGGGCGCAACCGGCCACCCCAGTCAATTTGTTAGGCGAGTGGCAATACGAGCCCGATGCGTACCAGTGGCTCCCAAACGGGACGATCGCCGTCGCCGCGTCGATCGGCGGGCGTGCCGCGCTCTTCCACCTCGACCCGAACACGAAGGCTCTCAAGGAAGTCATCGGCGGTGGCCGGCGACTCAGCGGCTTCACGTCCGACGATGCAAACACGAAGATCGCGTATGTCTCGACGAGCCACACAAAGCCGACCGAGCTCTATATCGCGAACGCCGACGGTAGCGGCGAACGTAAGCTCACAAAGTTCAACGACGCGCTCAACGCGGAGATCGCCTGGAGCGATGCCGAGCGATTCACGTATAAGTCGTTAGGCAACCGTGACATCGAAGGGTGGCTGATGAAGCCCTACGGATATGAACCGGGGAAGAAATACCCGCTCGTGCTGTATATCCACGGCGGTCCGCACGGCGCGTACGGCGAGAACTGGTTCGATGAATTCCAGAACCTCGCTGGAGCGGGTATGTGGGTCCTCTTCACGAACCCGCGTGGCTCGTCAGGCTACGGCGCCGATTTCACGTACGCCACGCGCGCGCGCTGGTTCGACGAAGACTACGTCGACCTCATGAAAGGAGTAGACATCGCGGCGAAGCGGCCCGACGTCGATTCGACCCGCATGGGAGTAACCGGCGGATCGTACGGCGGCGTCATGACGGCGTGGGTGACAGTCAAGACAAATCGCTTCAAGGCAGCGCAGACCGACCGCATGATCTCGAACTGGTGGTCGTGGTACGGCTCGAGCGACGCGCAGGGTCTCACCGAGTTCGAATTCCTCGGCAAGCCGTGGGACAACCCGGCGCTGTACGACACGCTCTCGCCCATTCGATACATCCGCAAAGTGAAGACGCCGACGCTGATGGTGCAGTCGGAAGAAGACTTCCGCACTCCGATGACGGATGCCGAGCAGTGGTTCATGGGGCTCAAGAAGCAGGGGACGCCGGTTGAATTCGTTAGGTACCCGCGTTCGACGCACGATCTCTCGCGAACAGGAGAGCCGTGGCTGCTCGTGGACCGGTTAGGCAGGTTGCGTCAGTGGTTCACGTACTGGCTCAAGCCTGAGGAAGCGAAACGGGTCACGGATTCGAGGTAGGTCTCAGGTCGAAGGTCAAAAGCCAAAGACTCAAGGGAGGGCGTCATGAAGCGTAGAGCGTTCCTATCGACGCTGGCGGCGTCCTCCGTAGCGCCTGCTGCGCTCGAGGGGCCCCTGAACGCCCGCGAGGCGCGTCGTGTCGGGCCGATGAGGATCACGCTGTTGGGCACAGGCACGCCGGCGCCGTCGCTTGTTAGGCAGAGCTCGGGCTTCCTCTTTGAGGTCGGCAGCGATCTCATTGTGATGGACCACGGCCCTGGTGCGCACCAGCGCCTGCTCGAGAGCGGCCATCGCGCAGTGGACGTGACGCACGCGTTCTTTACGCACCTGCACTACGACCACTGCATGGAGTACGACCGACTCGTGCTCCA
>DATBKN010000512.1:0-16945 GCA_036555845.1 Gemmatimonadaceae bacterium
CGGCTCAAATCGAGCCGATAAGCCTCAAACGGTGTGGGTAGTGCGACCATGTTTCTCCCTTCCCTTAGCCCCTCGGGCGACAGCGAACAATATCCCCTTTCGTGACTTGATTCACAAGGAAGATGTGTGTCCTTTCGCACATAGCGCGCCATGGCGTTAACAGTCAGCGTGCGATGTGGTTAACTCAAACTAATGATAGCAATTTCCTGCGTTACAGCAGTGTCTCTACGTATCACACGTTAGGCGACGCTAATCAAACCCACCGCCTCGTCCAAAATGGCCACTTCGCTCGCACAAACAACACTCGACACGTGCCTCGACGTCCTGCGCAAACAGAAGACACTCGGCGACCGTGCCCTTACACAACTAGACGATCAGCACCTCTTCGAAATCATCGATTCCGAAGCGAATTCTATCGCCGCAGTTGTCAAACACTTACACGGCAATATGCGGTCCCGTTGGTCCGAATTCCTGACCACTGATGGTGAGAAACCGGATCGTAACCGTGATAGTGAGTTCGTGATTTCAGAGGGAGAAAGCACGCGCGACCAAGTCATGCGCTGGTGGACAGCAGGATGGGCCCATGTCTTTCACGCGCTGGAATCACTCACCGCGGATGATCTGTCAGCCACGGTGACAATTCGTGGTCAGAAGATGACGGTGGTCGCCGCGATTCTCCGTCAGGTTGATCACTACGCGCAGCACGTCGGCCAGATCGTGCTGCTCGCCAAGCATTTCAAAGGGCCGAGCTGGCAGACCCTCAGCATCCCGAAGGGGAAATCGGCCGAATTCGAGGCCGAATTTCGCAAGAAAATTGCGCCGCAAGGCGGCTAACGCCGGCCAGCCCGGTCGCCCAAGCTTGGAGTCCGCCGTCCTCTGAACGCATTAATCCGTGATTTCTGACAACGGACCACGCACTACCGCAGACTCCCAGCTGCTCTTTGCGATCCCAACGCTGGGTCACGCCGTTTTACCGAAGCATCTCGGGCCTCGCCCTCCACCAGGCGCCTGCTGCGCTCGCGGATGGCTACGACACGCTCCAGCTCATCGACACTCTGCAACACCTTGAGGCGAATGTCCTGACCAAGATCTTTTCGCTCGGCGAGGAAAAGCCGTACGATTTCCAGCGCTTGACGGGTGTGTCGACTCTCGACAAAGGAGTTGAGCCACGCACTGAGGTAGAAAATCCGGCGGTTCTGCTGGATCCAGGGCAGCGAATCGAGCGCCGCCCGCAAATAGCCTACAGTCAGCGACTCGCTCTCTGACTCGTTGAACGACGCCAGGCTCGCTGTCGCCCAATCTTCGTTGAGCGTCGTGTCGGCGAAGTAACGCTGGAAGTACTCGCGTTTGATGTCGGCGTTCGGTCTGGCGGCCCATGCGGCGAAGGCGTGCCGAGCGCCTTCGGCGCTGCGATCGGCGGTGCGCAGCGCGTCGAAACGTCCCGGCGCCCCTTCCGCGCCTAACGCGAGAAGGCGTGTGACGATCGCCCAGCGCGTAGGGAGCCCGATTGAATCGCTGCCGAACGTCGTGCTGTCCAGCAGCGCGTCGAGGGTGCGCACTCCGTCGTTGCTGCGAGCGAGCCGGATGTACGCGCTCAGATAGGCTCGACGCGTCCCGTAATTCCGGTTGGCGTCACGCGCGCCAGCCAACAGTGTCGACTCGGCCGCGGTCTGCAGCGAATCGCGCGAGCTCCCCGTGACGTAGGTGCCGACAGTCCGCGTTAGGCGACCCAGGATGGTGCCTGCGATCTGCTCGTCGCGCTCTCGCGGCAGCTCGCGCAGGGCCAGCGCCGCGAAACGCTCCGGCTCGTAGCGCGCTTCGCGCACAGCGTCCCATAAAGCTCCCCACAGCAGCGCGCGCGTGAACGCATCGCCCACAACGCCGATCAGCCGCTCCAGCGTAGCAATGCTCGTGGAGTCGGGGAGAAACATGCCGTACGCGTAATCGCCGCTGTTGGCGTAAGCGAATGCAGGTATTGGCAAACCGACGGCCTCTCGCACACTCGCGGTATCCATCGTCAGCGTGACGTCGAATCGCTTGTTGTCACCGCCGTGGTAGTAAAGGACCAGCTCGCTTTTGATGGGCCATGGCGCCGGGCCGGAAAGCGTGCGGGCCGGGTGCTGGCTGAGACGAAGCCTAACGATTTGTCCGTCGGCCGACTCGAGGCTCTGCTCCACGACCGGCATGCCGGGCCGCAGGATGTAGTGGTCGCCCCATTCACGCAGCGAGCGCCCAGCGGCCTCGCCGATAGCATCCAGCAACTCCCGCCAATTTGCGTTGCCGTACTGGTAGCGCCTGAGGAAACGGCGCACTCCGTCCTGAAACGAACGCTCTCCGACCGCATACTCCAGCTGCTTGAGCACGGCAGGGGCTTTGTTGTAAACGATCGGTCCATAATTACTCTTGGCGAGATCGAGGTTCCCTAACTCCTGATAGACAGGGGTCGTCCCTTCGGAGCCATCGACGGCGTACGCCGCGGGCTTCGTTCGCAGGTAGAAGCCCTTCCACGCTTCGGACTCGGGATCCAACGCCGCCTGCATCTTCGTCGACATGAACGTCGCGAAGCCTTCTTTCAGCCACAGGTCGTCGAACCAGCGCATCGTGACGAGATCGCCAAACCATTGATGAGCGACCTCGTGGTAGATGGTCGAGGTGCGGCCGAGTCGTTGGACGAGGGTCGGACGCTCGCGAAAGATGAAGCGCTCTTCGCTGTAGAAGATCGCGCCGGGATGCTCCATTCCGCCGAACGGAAACGCGGGTGCGAGAACGACGTCGAGCTTCTGAAACGGGTAGCGCGAGTCGAAGTAGCGTTCGAGCCAGGTCAGGGCGCGGTCGTGCGCGACGATGAGCGAATCGGTCTCGACTTCCGCTGCCCGCGACTTCCGCACGAAGAGGCGAATAGGCCGACCTGCCGTCGTGAGGCCCTTCTCGACCCAGGGGCCAGCCGCGAATGCGATGAGATACGTAGAAATCGGTTCGCTCTCGCGAAAAGCGAATGTCGCTCCTCGCGACGTGCTGTCGACAGAGAGACGCGTGCCGTTGGCAACAGCCGTCCAGCCGAGCGGTGTCGTTAGGGTAAGGGTGACGCGAGCCTTGATGTCCGGCTGGTCGAAGCACGGAAACAGCTGCTGCGCGTCGGACGGCACGAGCAGCGTGTAGAGATAGTCGAGGCTGTCGCTCGGGTCGCGCACGCGGATGATGCTCGCGCCCGACGGCGCGATGCGCGACGAAAAGTCGACGTCGATTCGATTGGCGCCTTGCCGCAGATACTTTGCGGGAACGAGGATGTGGTGCTTGTTGAATTCGACGTCCGGCACGAGGCGCCCGTTCGCTCGCAACTGGCCGAGATACGGACCACGGAAGTCGAGGATGACGTCGCCAACTCGGCGCAGCGTGAAGCGCGCGATCAGGCGGCCAGGTGCCGTGTCGCTCGCTGTAACATCGAGCGCGAGGTCGTAGCGTACGTCGGTGATGCGCGCGGCGCGCTCGCGGGCGAGCAGCTGAGATACGCCGGGCTGCATCAGAACGCCCGGGTCTATCTCAGTGTCCTGCGCGCGCCCTGGCTGCGCGAGGAGCGTGAGCATCGCGATCGACACCGAGCAGGCGAGCGCGCAGCCCACGAATTGTGGCGCTCTCATACTCGTCAGGGTAATCGACCGCATCATCATTTCTCTAGTGCGTCTGCTCTTGTCCGCCTCAGACACTCAATTGATCTTGTCCCCCCACGATTTGCCGTGATCCCTGAGCCACGGAGAAGTGATGCGAATCGCGAAGGTCGGCGTGCTGGGTGCGGGGTCGATGGGAAGTGGTATCGCGGCGCTCGCAGCTTCGGCGGGAGTACCGGTAGTCTTGCTGGACATTCCCAGCACCGGCGGTAGTGATCGCAACACGATAGCACGGGACGCGCTGGCGCGTTTGGCCAAAGCGAAACCCGCTGCCTTCATGGATCCGAGCGCCGCACGATTGATACAGATCGGCAACTTCGAGGATCACCTCGAACTGCTGCGTGACTGCGATCTGATCATCGAGGCGATCATCGAGGATGCTGACACCAAGCGCGCCCTGTATGAGCGCGTGGAGCCAGTCCGCAGGGAAAACGCGATCGTCGCTTCCAACACATCCGGAATTCCGATCGCCTCGCTCGGAACCGGACGCAGTAGCGCATTCCGCTCGCACTTCCTCGGCACGCATTTCTTCAACCCGCCGCGCTATTTGCACCTGCTGGAGATCATCGCGACGGCGGAGACAGCACCTGATGTCGTGAGCGCGGTGCGTCGCTTCGCCGAGCGTGCGTTAGGCAAGGGCGTGGTGCTCGCAAAGGACGTTCCCGGGTTCATCGCGAACCGGCTGGGGATCTACGGCTGGATCAGGGCGATGCGGCTGCTCGAGCAGTACGACCTGACGATCGACGAAGTCGACGCGCTGACGGGCCCGCTGATCGGTCGTGCCAACTCGGCGACGTTCCGCACCGCGGACATCTCCGGGCTCGACGTCGTCGCGCACGTCACGGCAGGGCTGGCAGCGACGACTGGTGAGGACTTCGAGCTGCCCAAGTGGGTGCACGAGCTGGTTAGGCAAAGGAAGCTGGGAGTGAAAACCGGAGTCGGATTCTATCGCCGCGAGGGGAAGGCCATCCTCACGCTCGACTGGAAGACCGGCGAATACAAACCGCAAGCGGTCCCCGAGCTCAAAGAGCTCGGGCACCTCGCCGGGAAGCCGCTGGCAGAGCGGCTGCAAGGGATCGCGCGTGCCGGCGGAAAGTACGCCGACTATTTGCGGACACTCCTCGTGGAAATGGGCCACTACACGGTCTCGAAGACGCCCGAAATCGCGAATGACATCATTTCGGTCGACCGCGCGATGGAGTGGGGGTTCGCCTGGGAAGTCGGTCCCTTCCGCCAGATGGACGCGTTAGGCATGGCCTTCTTGCGCGCACAGTTTGCCGAGCGGCACTTGCCGGAGCCGCCGCTGCTCCACGTGGCCCAGGAAGGCTTCTACAGAGAGATGGGGAGCGGACCGCGGCAGATCACGTTGGCGGGCTCGTATTCGCCGATCGAGCCGGTGCCGGATCAGCTCGAGCTTGGGCTGATCAAGCAGTTCACGGGTACCGTCGTCGAGAACGACGAAGCGTCACTGCTGGACATCGGCCAGGGCGTCTTGCTGCTCGAGTTCCATGCGAAGATGAACACGATTGGCGCGGGTGTGCTCGACTTGCTCGAGCGCGCCGACGACAAGGTTCGCTCGAACGGGCTCGCCGGACTCGTGATCGGCAATACGGATCCGCGAGTCTTTTCAGCTGGCGCGAACCTTGGATCTGTCGCCGAAAGAGCGGCGGCCGGCGACTGGGCCTCGCTCGACGACGGCATTCGAGCGTTTCAGCGCGCCAGCACGCGGCTCAGACAACTACCCTTCCCTGTCGTATTGGCGCCCTTCGGCCTCACGTTAGGCGGCGGCGCCGAGTTCACGCTGCATGCGACGCAGGTGCAGGCGCACGCCGAGCTGTACATCGGCCTCGTTGAAGTGGGCGTGGGACTCATTCCAGCCGGCGGTGGAACGAAGGAGTTGCTGCGGCGCTTCACTGCGGAGTTGAGCAGTTACGAGAGCGCCGATCTCTTCGACGCGGCGCAGCGCGCCTTCAAGTTGATCTCGACGGGAACGATGTCGACGAGCGCCGCGGAAGCGCGCCGCCTTGGGTTTCTGCGCGACGGCGACGGCATCTCGATGAATCGCGACCGCCTGCTGCATGACGCCAAGCAGCGGGTGCTGGCGCTCGCGGAGGACTATGTCGGCGTTCAGCCGGGCGCGCTGCGCGTTCTCGGTAAGGAGACGTTAGGCAATCTTTGGTATGGCGTGTGGGCCATGCGCGAGGGCAAGTACATTACCGATCATGAGGTGACGATCGGGCGCAAGCTCGCCTACGTGCTCGCCGGCGGCGATGGGCCGCCGCGGGAAGTCTCGGAGCAGGATCTGCTGGACCTCGAGCGCGAAGCGTTCTTGTCGCTGCTAGGCACGAAGGAGACTCAAGAGCGCATCACGCATATGCTCAGGACCGGGAAGCCACTGAGAAACTGACTGACGACTGGAGTGGGAAATGCGCGAAGCAGTGATTGTCAGCGCGGTACGGACGGCGATCGGACGCGGGAAGGCCGATGGCGCGCTCGCCAACGTAGCGCCGATCGACCTGTCCGCGCTCGTTATGCAGGAGGCTGTCAAACGAGCCAACATCGATCCCAAGACGATCGACGATGTGCTTTGGGGCTGTGCGATGCCGGAAGGATCGCAAGGGCTCAACATGGCGCGACTCGCCGTCCTGCGCGCCCGACTCCCCGTGTCGGTACCCGCGGCGACGATCAATCGCTTTTGCTCGTCAGGTTTACAGACTGTCGCGATGGCCGCGCAGTCGATCATGAGCGGCATGGCAGATGTCGTCATCGCTGGCGGCGTCGAGATGATGAGCCAGGTGCCGATGTCGGGTTTCCACGCGCGATTGCATCCGGAAATGACAGAGGCGATGATCGCGATGGGCTTCACCGCGGAGCGCGTTGCGGAGCGCTGGAAGGTTTCGCGTGAAGATCAGGACGCGTACGCGCTCGAGAGTCATCGCAAGGCCGCGCGCGCGATCGAATGTGGCTCGTTCACTGAACAGATCGCGCCGGTCGAAATCCAGCGCGTGACGTGGAGCGGTACGGTGAAGAGCATTGAGACAGGCCTCCACGCGCGCGATGAAACCGTGCGTCCGGATACGAGCTTGGAGCGGCTAGCAAAACTCCCGCCGGCGTTCAAGGTTGGCGGCACCGTCACGGCTGGCAATTCTTCGCCATACTCCGATGGCGCTGCGGCGCTCGTAGTGATGAGCGACGAGCGGGCGAAGAGCGAAGGTCTGACACCCCTGGCGCGCTTCGTCTCGTTTGGAGTCGCGGGTGTGGAGCCAGACATCATGGGGATCGGCCCCGTGAAGGCGGTGCCCAAGGCGCTGGCCCGCGCGGGCCTCAAGATGTCCGACATCGCGCTGGTCGAGTTCAACGAAGCCTTCGCGTCGCAGGCACTCGCGGTGATCCGCGAGCTGGAGATGCCTATCGAGCGCGTGAATGTGAACGGCGGGGCGATCGCGCTTGGGCATCCGTTAGGCGCGACCGGGGCGAAGCTCACCACACAGCTCGTTTCGGAACTGGGGAAGCGAGGGGGCGGCTACGGCCTCGTGACGATGTGCATCGGCGGAGGGATGGGCGCCGCGGGAGTGTTCCAAGTGTGAGCTATTAGCTCTCAGGCCTTAGCTCTTAACGCGCGTCCCCTTGGAGCTAAGAGCTAAGGACTATGGCCTCACGCTCGGTATCCTCCATCAACGACAAACACACCTCCGGTACAGAACTTCGATTCGTCGGAGGCCAGGAACAGCGCCGTATGCGCCACGTCGTTAGGCTCGCCCAGCCGCTTCATCGGCGTGCGCGCGAGCACTTCGTCCACCAGCTCTTCGTTGCGCCAGAGCGTCGCGCTGAAGTCCGTCTTGATAAAACCGGGGCAGATCGCATTGGCGCGGATCCCGTGCGGTCCCAGCTCGATCGCCATGACTTTTGTCAGCGAGATGATGGCAGCCTTGCTGACGCTGTAGATGCCGAGTCCGGGCTCCGGGGCAAGGCCGCCGATGCTCGAAATGTTGATGATCGCGCCGCGTTTGCGCTCGATCATCCTTGGGACGAACCGGCGCGCCAGCTCGAACGGCGCCTTGAGGTTGACGGCGATGATCTTGTCGAACGCTTCGGACGACACGTCCGTGAATGGCCCGAAAACAGGATTAGCCGCGGCGTTGTTGACGAGAATGTCGGGTCCGTCATAACGAGTCAGTGCGGCGTTCGCGACAACGTCAAGTTCCTCGGGGCGACTCACGTTTCCAGCGAGGGCTTCGGCGATGCCGCCCTCGTCACGAATCGCAGCGACAGTCCGGTCCACAGCGTCCGCCTTACGACTGTTGACGAGCACGCGCGCCCCGGCACCGGCGAACGCGCGCGCAATTGCCAGCCCGATGCCGCGCGTGGCGCCCGTGATGAGCGCCGTGCGTCCCTCGAGCGAGTAGCCCGAATTCATGCGGCCAATGTGCGTGCCCAGCGAACTCGGCGGGAGTGCCGACCGCTGCACCGGAAGCTAGAATTCGGCATGACCTCGACGTTGCCTTCCACTCCGCCGCGCATGACGGGCGAATCGATTCAGTTCGTTAACGGAAAACTGCGCGTTCCTTCACACCCGATCGTTCCCTTCATCGAGGGAGACGGGACAGGCCCGGACATCTGGCGCGCGTCGCGCGTCGTCTTCGACGCCGTGGTTGCCAAAGCATATGGCGGTGATCGCTCGATCGCCTGGCTCGAGGTGCTCGCCGGTGACAAGGCGACCGCGGCAGTTGGCACGCCGCTGCCTGACGAGACGCTCGAGACGATCAAGCAGCATCTCGTCGCAATCAAGGGCCCGCTGGGAACACCCGTGGGCGGCGGCATGCGCTCGCTGAACGTGGCCGTGAGGCAGCAACTCGATCTCTACGCCTGCCTGCGGCCCGTACGGTATTTCAGCGGCGTGCCCTCTCCCGTTAGGCGCCCGCAGGACGTGAACATGGTGATCTTCCGGGAGAATACGGAGGATATCTATGCCGGCGTCGAGTGGGCGGCGCAAACGGCCGAGGCGAAGAAGCTGATCGCCTTTCTCAGGGAGGAGCTGGGAGTCAAGAAGATCCGCTTTCCCGAGACGAGCGGCATCGGGATCAAGCCGATTTCGCGCGAGGGCACCGAACGGCTCGTACGTGCCGCGATGCGCTACGCGCTGCGCTATTCGCTCCCCAGCGTTACGCTCGTGCACAAGGGGAACATCATGAAGTTCACGGAAGGGGCCTTTCGTGACTGGGGCTATGCCGTGGCGAAGAACGAGTTCGGCGCAGTGCCGATCGACGGCGGACCGTGGTGCCGGGTGCCTAACGGCCCGATCGTGAAGGACGTGATCGCCGACGCGTTCCTGCAGCAGATCCTCACGCGGCCGACGGAATACAGCGTGATCGCGACGCCAAACCTGAACGGCGACTACATCTCGGATGCTCTCGCCGCCCAGGTGGGTGGCATCGGCATCGCGCCGGGCGCGAACATCAACTACGACACGGGCCACGCCGTCTTCGAGGCGACGCACGGAACGGCGCCAAAATACGCCGGGCTGGATCGTGTGAACCCTGGATCTTTGATCCTCTCCGGCGAGATGATGTTGCGTTACCTGGGCTGGGACGAGGCGGCAGACCTCATCATCGCATCGCTCGAAAAGACGATCGCAGAGAAGCGCGTGACGTACGATTTCGAGCGGCTGATGGAGGGGGCGACCCTAACGAGCACGTCGGGTTTTGCGAGGGAAATGGTAGCGAGGATGTAGGGGTAGGCGTAGGAGTAGGGGTAGGGGTAGGGGTAGGGAAGCGATGCGCCTAACGGGCGACTGTCCTACCCGCTACTCCTACCCCTACCCCTACCCCGATTTGTTATCTGTACCCCTCCGCCTGCATCGTAAACAGCTCGCTGTACAGCCCCGGTCGCGATACCAGCTCGTCATGCGTCCCTTCCTCGATGATCTCACCATTCTTGAGAACGAGGATGCGATCGGCCATTCGCACTGTCGAGAAGCGGTGCGAGATCAGCACCGCCGTGCGACCAGCCATCAACTCTGAGAAGCGCAGAAAGACATCGTACTCGGCGCGCGCGTCGAGCGAAGCGGTCGGCTCATCGAGAATGAAGACCTGGGCGTCGCGCATGTACGCCCGCGCGAGCGCGACCTTCTGCCACTCACCACCGGACAGCTCCACACCGTCGTCGAAGCGACGGCCGAGCATCTGACGCCAGCGCGCCGGCAATCGCTCGAGCACCGAGCTGGCAAGCGACTTCTCCGACGCGGCGCGCATGGGCGCGGGTGCGTCGCCATTCGTGGCTTTTGCATCGAGATACTGCGCGGTATCACGAATCTCGCCGACACCGATGTTCTCGTCGAAGCGAAAGTCGTAGCGCACGTAGTCCTGGAAGATGACGCCGATCGCCTGGCGCAGCGACGCGAGGTCATAGTCCCTGAGGTCGATTCCGTCGAGCAGGATGCGACCTTCCGTGGGGTCGTACAGACGCGCAAGGAGCTTCGTTAGGGTGGTCTTCCCCGCCCCGTTCTCTCCGACCAACGCCAGGCGCTCCCCCGGTCGAAGCGTGAAGCTCGCGTGACGCAGTGCCCAGCGCTCGCTGCCGGGGTACCGAAAGCCGACGTTCTCGAAAACAAAGCCTTCGCGAATCGGTCGCGCCACCACCTGCGCGCCGGACTTTGAAGCGATGGTCGGCTGCATTTCGAAGAACAGGAACAGATCGCGAAGGTAGAGGCTCTCATCGTAAATGCCGCTCAGCGTCGCGAGCAGGCCTTGAATGAGGTCGCGTCCGCGCGCGAATGACGCGGCGAGAAACGTGAGGGATCCTAACGAGATGGCACCGGTCACTGTTCGCGCGATGATTATCACGTACGCCGAGTAGTAGCCGGCGGTGCTGATGAGCGAGAGTCCTGAGCTAACAAGCGCCTTCCTGATCGCGAGACCGCGATTCTCGGCGTACCACGACTGCGACAGACGGCGATAGCGCTCCGTAAGCCACGGCGCGAGGCCAAAGAGCTGAACCTCCTTGGCCGTGTCGTCGCTGGCGCCAACGTAGCGCAGGTAGTCGAGCTGCCTCCGCGGCTGCGTCCAGCGGAACATCAACGAGTACTGCAGCGCCGAGAAGCGCACTTCGCCGAGGAAACTTGGCAGGATAGCGATGAAGAGGAGCAGCATGAGCCACGGATTGAACGCGAGCAACGCCACGCTCAGTGTGACGAGGGTGATGAGGCTTTCACCCATGCCTAACAACTGCGCGATGAGTCCGATGCGGCCCGATGTCGAGCGTCGCGCGCGCTCCAGGTGGTCGTAGAAGGTTGGATCTTCGAACTGCGCGAGGTCGAGCGTCGCTGCGTGCTCCATGAGGCGCACACTGACGCGGTTGCTGAATAAATCGGAGAGCAATCCATCAATGAGCCGCGATGCGCGCGAGAGCAGCTCACCGGTCACCACGATGGCGATCTCGAGCAAAACCAGGTTGAGAACCGGTCGCCAGTCCGAGCCGGCCGCTCGCGCGGCAACGACACCATCGATGATGAGCTTACCGACCCAGAGCGCGGCGATTGGGACAAGACCGCGCACGAGCCTGAGTGCGGCCATCGCCAGCGTGAGGCCGCGGTGCGTCTCCCAAACAAGCTTGAAGAGCGCCGGGACATACCTCAGCGCGGCGAGGCGTTCCTTCCAGGTTGGGAGTCTGTCGTCAGCGCGGGGGCGAGGCACGGATCGGAGGTCGGAGGTCGGAGAAATACTTGACTCAGTCAACTAATAATGTATCCTCTGCGATACCGGAGGTCTCATGTCCAACGCGCTCAGCTCCCGCGTCGCCGCCGTCCGCCGCTTCAACAGATTCTACACGCAGAAGATAGGTGCGTTGGGAGAGGGACATCTCGCCAGTCCGTTCTCGCTCACGGAAGTGCGTGTGCTCTACGAGCTGGCGCATCGTGACGAGCCCACAGCATCGGAGCTGGCGCGCACGCTGGGCCTCGACGCCGGCTACCTGAGCCGGATCCTGCGACACTTCACGCAGCATGGCCTCGTTAGGCGGTCTCGCTCGACGTCCGACGGACGCACCGTGCATCTGCACCTCACAAAGAAGGGAGAACGCGCTTTCGTTCCGCTCGAAGCAAAGGCCGGCGAAGCCGTCGCTTCCCTGCTGCGTCCGCTACCCGCCAAGCGGCAAGACACGCTCCTGCGTGCCATGCGCAACGTGCAGACACTGCTCGACGCCGAGCGTAGCGCGCCGCCTCGCGTGATACTGCGCTCGCATCGTCCCGGCGACATGGGCTGGATCATCCACCGGCACGGAGAGCTGTACTACGAGGAATATGGCTTCGACGAGACGTTCGAAGCGCTCGTGGCGGAAATCGCGGCCACGTTCATTCGCGAGTTCGACAGCAAGCGGGAACGCTGCTGGGTCGCCGAAGTCAACGGAGAGATCGTCGGATCAGTGTTTCTGGTGCGCCACTCGGATGAGGTGGCGAAGCTGCGACTCTTGCTCGTAGAGCCTACCGCGCGCGGACTCGGCATCGGCAAGCGACTGGTGCACGAATGCACGCGCTTCGCGCTCAAAGTCGGCTACAAACGCATTACGCTCTGGACGCAGAGCATCCTGGACGCTGCGCGGAAGATTTACGTGCGCGAGGGATACAAGCTCGTGCGCGAAGAACCGCATCATTCGTTCGGATGCGATCTCGTGGCGCAGACGTGGGAAAAGGATCTAGGGGTTAGGGGTTAGGGGTTAGGGCCCACCTTGTCACCCAACGTTGGACCGCGACCTCAGACTCAGTTACGGGACCACCTTCGATACAACCTGCACCTGTACGAACGACGCGTTAGGCCCGCTCCGATAGACGCGATGAGTGGCCGCGCGGAAATCGCTCTCCTTGGCCTCGAAGATATTTGGAACGAACGTCTGTGGATTGCGATCGATGATCGGGAACCAGCTGCTCTGCACGTGCACCATGATGCGGTGTCCTTTCTTGAACGTGTACGCCTGCGTGTGCAGATCGACCGAGAAGCTCGTCACCTGGTTCGGCACGATGGCCTTGGGTTTCTCCCAACTGTCGCGGTAGCGACCGCGCAGCACGTCGTTCGCGACCATGAACTGATATCCGCTCATGCGCGGCTGATCCGCCATCTCGTCGGGGTACACGTCGATGAGCTTGACGACCCAGTCCGCATCGCTGCCGGACGTAGCGGCGAAGAGCTTGCCGAGAATGTCTCCCGCGATCGTGACGTCTTCGTCCAGCGGCTCCGTCACCCAGCTCAGAACGTCTGGGCGGTTGTGCACGAAGCGCTGATCTTCGGTGAGCCAGGTTCGCCAGCCCGAACCGCGTGGGTCGTACGTCTGCTGGATCGGTCGCTGCCGATACGGCACTGGTTTGGCCGGATCCGATACGAACGCGTCATACGGTGCAGCACCAGGCTTCGCTGGCGGCGGCGGCTGATCCAGCGTTAGGGTGCCGTTAGGCCCGAAGTAGAGCTTTTTGGTGGCGACGCCCGCCTTGGGCGGCCACGCGTCGTAGCGCTTCCAGACGTTGCTCCCGGCTTCGAAGACGAGAGCCTCCGGCAGATCCAGCGAGCCCTTGCCGTGCAAATAATAGGCGAAGAACGGCGCTTGAATCTTGGTGCGGAAGTACTCCGAGGTGTTGCTCCCCCACGCGATTCTCCCTAACGAGTCACCGCGGGGAGCCTGCCAACCGCCGTGGTTCCATGGACCCACGACGAGGAAGTTCTGATTGTTCTTGTCGAACTTCTCGAGATCTCTGTAGATCGTGACCGGCCCGTAGAAATCCTCCTGATCCCACCAGCCGGCGACATGCAGCGTCGGCACACTCACCGACTTGAGGTATGGCCTGAGCCCCATGCGCTGCCAGAACGGATCGTAATCGGGGTGCTTCACGAAGTCGTTCCATGTCGGCATGCGACCGTTGAAGTACTTCGTGTTGACGTTCCGCAGGGGGCCGACTTTGAGATACCAGTCGTATGTGTCGTACATATCCATGTCGAACTGCTGCACGTCCTTCCCCGCTTCCATCATCGCCACGTATTCGAAGCCGTAGCTCAAGCGGAAGGCGCCGTTGTGCCGGAAGTCGTCGCCTAACCACTGATCAGCGGGACTGGCCTGCGGCGACGCGGCCTTGAGGGCCGGATGCGGCTCGAGCAGCGCGTCGACGGTGAGGAGTCCGGGGTACGAGATGCCAAATATGCCGACTTTGCCGTTGTTGTTAGGCAGGTTCTTGACGAGCCAGTCCGTCGTATCCCACGCATCGGAACCCTCGTCCACGGACTTTGGGTCGTTCTTGTTGGCGCGCGGCGCGCGCATCATCACGAACTCGCCTTCGCTCTTGAACTTGCCGCGGCTGTCCTGGAAGACGAAGATGTATCCGTCCGCCAGAAACTCCGGGTAGATCGCCGCGATGCGTGCCGAGCTGTAGCCGTCGATGCCATAGGGCGTGCGCACCATGAGGATCGGGAGCGGCCCACTCGACTGTCTTGGCGTGAAGATGCGCGTGTGCAGTCTCACGCCGTCGCGCATCGGGATCATCTCAGTGCGTGAGTTGAAAACCGAATCTTGCGCGTGAGCAGCCGTTGCAACAGCAAGAAGGATCGTGAGCCTAACGAATAGACGTTGCATCGTTGATCCTGTGATTTGACGTCGACTAGCTGACAGCTATCAGCTGTCAGCCGACCGCTTTAGTTGATATTAGATAGCAGCGACACATTGAATTTCGAGAGCATATCCATAGTGCAGCTCTTTCACAGGCACCACAGCGCGCGCCGGTTTGTGGCTCCCCATGACGCGGATATACACGTTGTTGACTTCACCCCAATAGTCCATGTCCGAAACATAGATCGTGATCGAGAGGGCGCGATCCAGACCGCTTCCAGCAGCTCGGAGAATAGCCGCGACGTTTCGCAGCGTTTGCTCAGTCTGCTCGGCTATGGATCCTGGCCGGTGTTCCTTCTGGCCCGGCACGATCGGCAGCTGACCGGCCACGAACACGAAGCCGTTGTGTACGATCGCCTGAGAATAATGACCGGCAGGACGCGGAGCATCAGCGGTCTCGATCGACTCCATGCGTAATCCTCGTTCTAGACGTTAGGCGTTCGTTCTCACACAACGGCCGCGACGACTTCCCCTGAGCATTCTCCGAAGCCGATGCGGCGATAGCCCTGGCGCTCCGCGCTACCGCGCAGCGTCACGATGTCTCCATCCTCCAAGAAACGCCGAGTCTCTCCCGACGCAAGCGAAACGGGCTCGCTCCCTCGCCACGTGAGCTCGAGCAGGCAGCCGCGTGCGTCCTTCTCAGCGCCGGACACGGTCCCGCTGCCTAACACGTCGCCCGGCATCATGTTGCAGCCATTGCTGGCGTGATGTGCGATGAGTTGCGCCGGCGTCCAGTACATCCCAGCGAACGACGCGCGCGACAAGCGTTGCGGAGCGAGTCCGCGTTCGCGCATCGCGCGCGACTGCAGGTACACCTCGAGCCCGACGTCGAATGCACCCTGCGCCGCATCGCGCGCGTCGCTGAGATAGGGGAGCGGCTGCGGGTCGCCGGCCTGTCGCGCGAGCGCCGGCGCGCGGAATGGGCTCAACGCATCCGTCGTCACGATCCACGGTGAAATCGACGTCGCGAAACTCTTCGAAAGAAACGGACCAAGCGGCTGGTACTCCCACGCCTGAATGTCGCGCGCCGACCAGTCGTTCAACAAAGACAGGCCAAAGAGATGCGCTCCCGCATCCGCGATCGGGATCGGCGAGCCGAGTCGGTTCCCTGGCCCTGTGAACAGAGCGACTTCCAGCTCATAGTCGAGCAGCGCCGAGGGGCCAAAGCGCGGCGCTGCAGCGTCGTCCGCCTTCGTTTGCCCGTGCGGCCGGGTCACGGGCGTCCCACTGAGAACAATCGATGACGCACGGCCATGGTAGCCGATCGGCACCCACTTGTAGTTAGGCAGGAGTGGATTATCGGGGCGCAACATTGATCCGATATTCGTGGCGTGCGCGAGCGAAGCGTAGAAATCCGAATAGTTGCCGATGCTCGCCGGCAGTTGCATGACGACATCGCGCTGTGCCCATAGAATGCTGGTCGCCAGCTTCGCGGCGCGATCGCCTAACGCCGTATCCGCGCGCAGCATCTCACTCAGGCGCTGCCGCAACGCGCGCCAAGCGGGCGCGCCCAGAGCCATCAGGTCATTGAGCGTTTGGCCGCAGCTTCGCGCAATTTGATTTGATTCTCCTTGGAAGAGACCTTGCCGAAGTGCCGCGGCGACATCCAACACCATGTCGCCGATCGCGACGCCAGTCCGCGCCATCCCTATGGCGCCAGCCTGCGAACGAAAGACGCCGAAGGGCAGATTCTGAATCGGAAAATCAGTGGCTGGATCGTTGGCGCTCTCGACCCACGACGTCAGCGCCGGATCGTGCGTCGCGTCGATCATTCGGCGGCGCCGAAACCCGCTGCAGTCAACTCGGCGATTGGTTCCTGGAAGGAACAGGAGCCGACGCTGTGCAACGCGTGTGCCCGCATGCCCTGGAACGTTGCGCTTGTTAGGCAGTGATCGCGCCAGCAGAGCTGCTCGTCGCGCGTCTCGAAGGCGCGCGGCTCGCGCTCTTCCAGCACCTCGACGAGCACGCCCAGCGGCGCGTCGTTGTGCGCCAGGGCCGAGGCCATGAAGACGTTGAGGAAACCGAACATCGTGGCGCGCACGCTGGCAGGGTCGTACGTCAGCGGGTACTCACCGCGCACAAGGTGGTGCAGGCCGGCCGTCGCCTTGAAAGGCACTCCGACCGCGACGCACGCGCGGAGGAACTCTGCTGTGACGCGCGCGGACGGAATTGCATCCATCGTGACGCCGCCCGTGCGGATCTTCGCACGCGCCCCTAACGAGCGCACCGCCCTGAGCAGGTCGAGAAGCGCCGTGCTCTCGGAGATCGCTGGCCCCTCGACGTACAGCTCCGGCACCAGGTGTGTCAGCGGCGCGAGGTCCGCGACGTTTGCAGTCGACGCTACCTTCGCCTCGATCGCCTCGACGCGGAGCTTGCCGGAGTGCGCTCCCGCCGCCGCGATGAGGCGAACGTCCTCGGCGACGTTCCCCGTGCTGAGCACCGAAAGCGGCCAGTGAACGGCATCCGCCTGTTCTCGCGCAGCGGCGAATGCCTCGAGCTGGGCAGCGCCAACGACGAACCTGCCCAGAGCCCAGGCGTCGGGACCAAAGCGCTGATTCTGATATTCCCGCACGGCATCCGCCATCGACAGCGATGCCGGCGGATACAGTCCGGCGTAATCGATCGCGTGAGCGAGCAGT
>DATBKN010000513.1:0-3203 GCA_036555845.1 Gemmatimonadaceae bacterium
CTGGCGCTGGTGATCACCAGCGAGTCGCTCAACATCATGAGCATGATTGGCATCATCCTGCTCGTCGGTATCGTGGCGAAGAACGCGATCTTGCTGATCGACTTCGCCAAGTGGTCCGAGGAAAAGGGCATGGAGCGGCGCGACGCACTCATTCAAGCCGGACGCGTTCGACTGCGGCCGATCCTGATGACCACGTTCGCACTGGTGGCGGGCATGGTGCCGGTGGCCATGGGCGGCGGCGAGGGCGGCGACTTCCGCGCCCCGCTGGGAATCGCGGTGATTGGCGGAGTGATCACCTCAACACTGCTGACGCTGTTGGTGATTCCGACGGTCTACGAGATCCTCGCGGACTCGCGCGACTGGCTGGCCGTCAAGCTGTTCGGGCCAAAGAAGGAAAAGGCCGAGCGCGTGCACGTCTCCGCCCGCAGACCGGCGACGGAGCCATAATGCGGTGATGCACAACCCGTTTGTCCCTGAATCTCTCGAAGGGTGGAGCGTGCTCCATCTGATGTACCGCGTCAGGTGGGATCGGCTGCGGTCGGTTGCACAGGCCGATATTCAACGAATGGCGGACGAGGCGAATCGCGCTCTCGCGGTGCCCGACTCCGGCTCGACGGCAGCGGTCCAGATGCTGGGGCACAAGGGCGATCTGATGTTCATTTGCTTCCGCCGCGGCTTCGAGGCGCTGGCGCAGGCGCAGCTCGCGCTGTCGCGCACCGAGCTGCACCATCACCTCGAGGGCACGACGTCATACGTGTCGATCGTCGAATTGGGCATGTACGAGATGACCGCAAAGATCCACGAGCAGCTCGGCATGAAGCACAAGCCAGGCAGCGAGGAATTCGATCGCGCGTTCGATGCGGAGATGGAGACGCAGCGTCAACGGGTCATGGGACGGCTCTTCCTCGACATGCCGAAGTCGCGCTACGTCTGCTTCTATCCCATGAACAAGCGACGCGGCGAGACGCAGAACTGGTACTCGGAAACGTTCGAGCGTCGCGCGTCGATGATGCGCGAGCACGGCATGATCGGCCGGCACTACTCGGGCAAGGTGACGCAGGTCATTTCTGGTTCGATCGGTTACGACGACTGGGAGTGGGGCGTCGATCTCTTCGCGCAGGATCCGTTGGTGTTCAAGAAATTGATTTACGAGATGCGCTTCGACGAGGCGAGCGCGAAGTTTGCGGAGTTCGGCCCCTTCTACACTGGCTTGCAGTTCGATCCGGCGCAGCTCTGGTTGTTACTCTCCGGAACGGTTCCAACGCTCGATTAGGGAAAGTACTTAGTCCTGCACACGGGCAGAAGTACGTCGCCCTGTCCTCAAGATAGGCATCAAAAAAACGCAGAAAACTGCAACAACTGGAGTTAATTCAGCACAGTTCGGCAGAACGCCCGTTGCGGCACAGCTGCTAAAACGTGCTGGCTCAAGCAGAACCGCGAACAGCGTGATCTCGACGACAAAGGCCCGGGAATTGCTCCAGCTCCAACGGCACCGTTGGAGATCACATGAACCCGCAGGAGACGTTTGTTACACGCCTTCGCCGGCAGCGCATGCGCGCACGCGTATCAATCGAGCAGATTGCCGACTCGCTTCGTATCAAGCCCGAGATCATCGCGGCCTTCGAAGCGAACGATCTGACCGAGTGGCCAAAGGGCCTCTATTCGCGCGCTTGGATTCGCGCCTATGCGCTTGCTGTCGATCTGGATCCCGTGGATACAGTCGACGAATTTTGCCGTCTGTTTCCGCAGGGTGATCGGCGCACCGGAGGAACCATTCAGGAGTTTGCCGCGATCGTCGCATCGCCATCGGGGTATCGCGACGAGTTCGGGCATCCCGAGGGACGCCGGGCGAACGATCCGAAGCCGGCTGACGAGAAGCCGGCCTGGCACGCCTTCGTGACGCAGCCGGGTCGCGCGTTATGGACCCGACTGACTGGTCCCGAGTTCCGCGCCCGCCGCGCGCCACGTACGCCATAAGAAGGAATCAGGGGTCAGGAGTCAGGAATCAGGGCTGGGCAAGGTCTGAGAAATCAGGCCTGAGCCCTCGGCCCTGATTGCCTCGTGCCCTGGTTCAACTCCTGATCCCTGATACCCGATTCCTGATTCCTGATTCGTGATTCCTGATTCCTGATTCCTGATTCCTTCACTCCGAAGGCAGCAGCGGCCGCTGCGACTCGATGAAGCGCGCGTGCAGCGCGCGCACGACGTCGGCCGTGCGATCGCGCGGCACCATCCACGTGATCCGGAATGACGAGGTCGCAACTGCGGCCGGAATGATTCCCAACCCCGCCAGAGTCGCCGTACCGGCACGGACGTTCTCGTATGTCGCGTTGATGCCCGCGCCGACGACGCTCACCGCACCGAGACCGTCGATGAGCCGCGACGTGTTGCCAAGCCGCGTCGCAAGGGCCTCGCGAAGGCGATCTTCGTCGTGGAGGTTCTCCCGTGAAATCACTGCCGTCGTGCGATCGCCGAACACGTGGAGCTGCTTGCCGGGGACGCGCCGCTCGGCGAGGACGGTCAACAGCTCGCTCGGTGCTCTCTCACCCTCCAGCATGACGATGTCCTTCTCACTCGCGACGCCGACGACGGTCCCTGGCATTCGAGGTGGACTGCGGCGAACCACCGTGCCGTCGCTTGCCGGGTCGGGGCCCGGCAGCGGTCCCTCGGTGGCGCGCGCGTAGATCGCAATCCCCTTGTCCTTGGCGAACTCGACCGCCTGCGCGTTCAGCACCTTCGCGCCGGCTTCGGCCATTTCCTGCGTCTCTTCGTAGGACAGCGAACCGATGCGCTTGGCATCGGGAACGACTCGCGGATCCGCGGAATACACGCCATCGACGTCGGAACAGATCTCGCAATACTCCGCGTCCAGGGCCGCGGCCATGGCCACGGCAGTCGTGTCGCTGCCGCCGCGTCCCAGTGTTGTCACTTCCTTCTTGTACGAGACGCCCTGATAGCCGGCGACGACGACGATTTTGCCGCGCGCCAGCTCGTCCTGGACGCGGAACGGCCGCACTTCGATGATGCGCGCGTCGACATGCCGATCGTTGGTGATGATGCCCGATTGACTGCCGGTGAAGCTGATCGCGTCGCCGCCGAGTTCGCGAATGGCCATCGAGAGCAGCGCCATCGAAATGCGCTCGCCGGCCGAGAGCAGCATGTCGAGTTCGCGCCGCTCGGGATTTGCGGAGATTGTGCGCGCC
>DATBKN010000514.1:0-4214 GCA_036555845.1 Gemmatimonadaceae bacterium
CAATGGACGCGCTACTTAACGGTGGTGCTGGCGATCGTGCAGGGTTGGGGCTTTGCGCTCTTTACCGAGTCGCTGCCCGGAGCGGTGCTCAGTCCAGGACTCGCATTCAAGATCCAAACGACGCTCTTCCTCACGACCGGCGCAGTGTTCGTCATGTGGTTAGGCGAACAGATCACAGAGCGCGGGCTCGGGAACGGCGCATCGCTCATCATCTTCTTCTCCATCGTCGAGAGCTTCTGGCCGGCGATCTTCCGCACGTTCTCGTTCGTCTCGACGGGCGCTGTCGGACCGTTCTCCCTGCTCGTGCTCATGCTCGTCATGGTCGGCGTCGTCGCGGCTGTCGTCGCGATCACGCTCGCCGCGCGGCGGGTCTTGATGCAGATACCGCAGAGAACTGTCGCGCGTGGGCGCATGCGCGAATCGGCGCGCAACTTCATCCCGCTCAGGCTGATCACGGCGGGCGTCATGCCGATCATCTTTGCGCAGTCGGTGATCGTCGTCCCTGGCGCGCTCGCGCAGTTCAGCGGCAATCCGCGTTTGCAGCAGATGGCCGACTACTTCCAGCCGGGTACGTGGCTGTTTTACACGCTGCAGGCCGTGCTCATCCTCTTTTTCACGTACTTCTACACGTCGATCATCTTCAACCCGATCGATCTCGCAGAGAACCTGAAGAAGCAGGGCGCGTTCATCCCTGGAGTGAAGCCGGGTGCAAAGACAGCCGAGTACATCGATCACGTCGTTTCGCGCATCACGTTTCCCGGCGCGCTGTTCCTCACGGCGATCGCGCTCATGCCGCAGATCATCAGCCAGCTGATCAACGTTCCGTTCCAGTTCGGCGGCACGTCGCTCCTGATCGTCGTCGGCGTGGCGCTCGATACGCTGGCGCAGATGCAGCAGCACCTGCTCCTGCGGAAGTACGACGGCTTCATGAAAAAAGGTCGCGTGCGCTTCCGCGGCCGAGCACAGACGGGCGGCGTCTGACGCTCGTTAGGCAGGCTGCCGGTACGTCCGATATGCGCGTGTCGCGATGATCGTCGTGCTCTTGGGTCCACCGGGCGCGGGGAAGGGCACGCAGGGCGAGCGGCTCGCAGCCTGCCTCGGCGTTCCCAAGCTGGCCACTGGTGATGTCCTGCGCGACGCCGTCAAGCGCGGCACGCCGTTGGGCCTCGCCGCCAAGGCCGCCATGGACCGCGGCGACCTCGTTCCCGACGACGTCATCCTCGGCATCATGAAGGACGCGTTAGGCATGGATGACAAGGCGCGCGGCGTAGTACTCGATGGCGTCGTGCGCACCGTGCCGCAAGCCGAAGGACTCGCGCGCGTCCTGCGCGAGCTTGGGCGCAAGCTGGACGCGGTGCTCGTCTTCGACATCGACCCCGAGGAGCTAGTCGCGCGGCTGAGCGCGCGTACGGTCTGCTCCAACTGCCAGACGCCATATACCGGCCGCGAGCCCGGCTCAGGCTGCGACAAATGCGGCGGGACGCTCGTTAGGCGAAAGGATGACGAGCCCGACGCGATTCGGAACAGGCTCGCCGTGTATGACAGGCAGACCGCACCCGTAGTCGCCTGGTACGGCGCGCAGAACGGCGCTGTGCGCCGCATCGACGCTTTGGGATCGATGGACGACGTCTTCGCCCGCGTAGCCGGCGCGCTCGACGTGACGTGTGATCCAGCTTAAGTCCGACCGCGAAATCGAGACGATGGCGGCGGGGGGACGTATCCTCGCTGGCGCGTTGCAGGCCATGGCGCAGGCGGTGCGTCCCGGGGTGACGACGGCGGAGTTGGACGAGGTCGCGAACGCCTTTCTCGCGGCTTATCCCGGAGCCGAGGCAGCGTTCAAGGGGCTTTATGGGTTTCCCAAGAGCGCCTGCATATCGGTGAATCAGGAGATCGTGCACGGGATTCCATCGCCCAAGAGGGCGCTGCACGAAGGCGATATCGTCTCGCTCGACTTCGGCGTGAAGTACCTCGGCTTCTTCACCGATGCGGCCATTACCGTCGGGGTCGGAGCGATCGATGCTGCGTCACAGCGGCTCATCGATGTGACGAAGACAGCCTTGCAGGCAGGAATCGACGCCGCGCAGCCTGGGAATCACGTGGGCGACATCGGGGCGGCGATTCAGGCCGTCGTGCAGGAAGCCGGTTACACGACGGCGGACGATCTCGTCGGACACTACGTGGGATACGCACCGCACGGGGAGCCGCAGGTACCCAACGTCGGCAAGGCGAAGCGTGGGCAGAAGCTGGTTCCCGGCCTAACGATTGCGATCGAGCCAATGGTGAACGAAGGGACGTCGCGCACAAAGACTTTGAAGGATCGTTGGACGATTGTGACGGCAGACGGCAAGCGGTCGGCGCATTTTGAGCACACCGTCGCCATCACGGAAGCGGGGCCGCGCGTTCTGACCTCAGCCGGAGATTAGAGGAGAGCGCGCGTGTGAGTCTCCACGACATCTCGCGCGGACGGATCACGTATCGCTACAAGTGAGCGCACACGCGGTACTCATGCAAACACGTTAGGCGCCTGGCGTTGGCTCGCCGGCGCGGCTGTGGTGCTGGCGTTAGTGCGCATCGTGGCGACGTATCCGGTGTACAGCCACACGTTCGACGAACCGGAGCATCTGGCAGCGGGGCTCGAGTGGTGGTCCGGTAAGTACACATACGACGTGCATCATCCGCCGCTGGCGCGCGCCGCGATCGCGTTAGGGCCGCTGCTATTTGGCGCGCGATCGATGGGGGAGGAGGGCGTTTGGCGCGAGGCGAGCGCCGTTGTGCGCACCGGGCGTGGGTACAATGCGAATCTCGCGCTGGCGCGTGCCGGTGTGCTGCCGTTTTTCCTGCTGGCGTGTTTAGTGGTCTGGTGGTGGGGTCGTCGGGTGAGCAGCGAGCGCGCCGGAGCATTCGCTGTCGTGGTGTTTACGCTCGTCCCGCCTGTTGTGGCGCATGCTGGTCTGGCGACGACCGACATGCCGCTCGTCGCGACTCTGCTGGCATTGAGCGGAGCCTGGGTGCGCTGGGGCGACCGGCCACGTGCGTTAGGCAGGGCCGCGATGCTCGGTCTCGCGGCCGGGTTGGCGCTGGCCACTAAGTTTTCGGCGATCCCGTTCTTCGGCATCGGCACCATCGCCACTGCCTTCCTGCTACGTCCCTGGCGTTCGGCGACTCGGCGCGAGCTGGCGCGCTCGCTTGGCGTCGTGGCGCTGACGGCCTTCGGGGTGTTATGGGCGAGCTATCAGTTCAGCGTCGGGCCCGCTGGTGGCGTCTGGCTGCCATTTCCCGAGTTTTTCACGGGACTGAACCAGCTGGCGCTGCATAACGCGGCCGGGCACTTCACATACTTGTTAGGTACGCCTGGGACGAGCGGAAGGATCGTGTTCTTCCCGATCGTGCTGCTCGTCAAGACGCCGCTTTCAGTGCTCGTGCTGCTAGGGCTGGCGACTGCGTGGGCGGTGCAGCAATGGCGTCGTTCGGGGAAGCGCGATCATGCCGCGCTGGTGCCGCTCGTCATGGCGCTGGGACTCTTCGTCGTGTCGATGGCGGCGAACATCAACGCCGGCGTGCGGCACATCCTGCCGATCTATGCGTTAGGTGCCGTGACGATAGGCGCCTTTCTCGCTCAGGCATGGCGGTATCGCGGCACGCTGCGGACTTCCGCGGCTGCATTGCTCGGGGCGCTTGTCCTCGAGTCGACGATGTCACATCCCGAAGCGTTGGCGTACTTCAACGTGCTGGTACCTAACGATCCGGGGCGTGTATTGGTGGACAGCGATTTGGATTGGGGCCAGGATCTGCACCGATTGGCTGACACTGTCCGCGCGCGCGGCATCACGCATTTGGCGTTGGCGTACTACGGGAGCACGGATCACGCGCGCGATGTCCTGCCGGTCTTGCGGCCGCTCTCGCACGTGCAGCCGGATACCGGTTGGCTGGCGATCAGTGAGACCTACTATAGGATGGGGGCGATTTCGAACCCCGGCGGTGTGTGGCAGATCGATACAACGGCGTATCGCTGGATACGCAATCGGCATCTGGTAGCGAGAATAGGGAAGTCGATCAGGTTGTATTTCGTCCCGCGGTCGGCGCTGCCACCGTAGTTCGTTAGGTAATCCGCCGCCGATCGATGAGCCGGATCGAACGATCTTTTCTCGCGTTGGTTACGGTGCAGGCTGCGCACTCGGTCGAGGAGTACGTTGGCCGGTTGTACGAAGTCTTTC
>DATBKN010000515.1:0-4327 GCA_036555845.1 Gemmatimonadaceae bacterium
TTCACGAGCAACGTTTTCGCGATTCTCGGACTGCGCTCGCTGTACTTTGCGCTGGCGGGCGCGATCGAGAAGTTTCGCTATTTGCGCGCATCGCTCGCTATCATTCTCGCTGTCGTGGGCATCAAGATGCTGATCGCCGACTGGCTGAAATCCTGGATCGGCCCCGACGCGAACTTTTACCTATTGGGTCTCGTCGCGGCAATTCTGATCGGCGGCATCATTGCTTCGTTAGGCAACCCTGTGCACTCGTCCCGAGGCGCAGCACCTGCCGAAACGCCGTTAGGCAAGGACTGACTACTCAAATTCTCCGACGAACATGATCTCGGGTTCGAGGTTGTATCCGAGCCGCGTGGAGACGGTCTCCTGTGCGTGGCTGATGATCGCACGGACATCCGCCGCCGTGGCGTGGCCAAGATTGAGGATTATGTTCGCGTGGATGTAGGAGATCTGCGCGTCACCGATGCGAAACCCTTTGAGTCCGCATTGGTCGATCAAGCGGCCGGCCCCAACTCCTTCGATCTTCTTGAAGATGGATCCGGCGCTCGGGTGGATGTCGAGCCACGGGTGCCGTGCGCCGCGCCAGCTGAGATTCTCCTGCATAACGCGATGCATGACGTTCGGGTCGGCGGCACTCAGGCGCAACGTCGCCGCGAGCGCGATGTCGCCACTATAGTGCAGGATGCTCGTGTCGTAGCCGAACTTCATGTAGTCGCGGTCAACAGTGTACCGCTCGTTATGCGCACCGAGGAGCTCTACAGATTCGACGACTTCTTCCAGGAAGATCGTGCGCTCGCGCTCCGGGGCAGGGGACAGAAAATGGAGATTCTGCCAGAGTGCGCCGCCGAGTGAGCTGGGAATACCGACGAAATGTTCGAGGCCAGAGAGGTGACGGTCGATGGCGGCGAGGATGAGGTTGTGTACGATGGCACCGCTCTCCGCCCAGAGGCGCGTGTCGCCTTCGAAGCGGATGGCGCGCGCGAGGTTGCGAACGACTACGCCACGAAAACCTCTGTCACCGACGAGAATGTTCGCGCCCGTGCCCAGCAGGAAAAACGGAACCCCGATACTGCGCGCGAGTACGACGGCGTTTGCGAGTTCCTCGACAGTCGTCGCATCGTACAGCAGGTCGGCTGGTCCGCCGATTTTGAAGGTTGTGTGCGGAGCGAGCGGAGCCTGCGTGTGCAGGCGGCTCGCATCCAGGACGCCAGCGGCTCGCTGGACGTACTCGTTAAGCAGGTCACTCACGTGAGGCATCGGCGGTGAAAGAAATAGTGCATCGAACATGGGCGCCAGCGCGGACAGCGGTGGCTGGGACGATCTTCGCGCTCGGCTCGCTCGTCGTCGCGCAGCCAACGCTCGCGCAACGCTCCGAGCTGGAAAAGTTCATTCACCAGAAGGTTCTGCCGAACGGCCTCGAAGTCATCGTCGTCGAGAATCATGGTGTGCCGCTAACGACGATCGAGTTCGATGTGAAGAACGGATCGTTCACGCAGCCCCCCGGTTCGGAGGGACTCGCTCACATGTATGAGCACATGTTCTTTCGCGCGAACGCTCAGCTGCCGCTTCCGGATCAGTTCATCGATCGCGCGTCAAGACTTGGCGCTGTCTTCAACGGCACGACGCAGGAGGAGCGCGTCAACTATTACATGACGCTGCCGGCCGATTCGTTAGAGGGCGGACTGAAGCTCATGGCGTCGGCGCTTCGTGAGCCAAAGTTCCTTCGGGAAGAGTTGGAGCGAGAACGCGAGGTCGTTCTTGGAGAGTATGATCGACATCAATCAAATCCGTTCTTCGGTCTGCAGGAGGAACTCGGCAAGCGCTTGTATCCGGGTCAATGGAGTCGTAAGAACATCACCGGCGATCGGACCGTGATTCAGAGCGTCACGCCCGAACGCATGCGAGAGATTCAGCGCGCGTACTATGTGCCTAACAACACGGCGCTCATCGTGACCGGTGACGTGACAGCTGCGCGCGTTTTCGAGCTGGCCACAGAAGTTCTCGGCGACTGGCCGCGAGCAGCAGATCCATTTGCTGCCGCGCCGATTCCGGCGGTGCCGGCGCTCACCCGGAGCGACGCGGTCATCGTGGAAGAGCGCGTCAGCGCGATCACGGTGCTCGTGCAGTGGCAGGGACCGAGCGTACGGAAAGATCCCGGCGCGACGTACGCGGCCGACGTGTTCAGTGACGTCCTCAATGCGCCGACGTCGAAGCTGCAACAGCGCCTCGTGGATACAGGTTTGTGGCAAGGCGTCACCGTCAACTACTACACGCTCGATCAAGTCGGACCAATAACCATCTCCGGTCAAACAACGCCTAACCAGATGCAGGCGGCCATGACGGCGCTAGAGCGCGAGATCGGCCGGTTAGCCGAACCTGGCTACATCACACAGGAAGAGCTGGATGCGACAAAAGCGGAGCGATCTGTGAGTACGGCGTTTGGACTGGACCGCGCGTCAGATTTCGCGCACACGCTGGGCTTCTGGTGGAGCGTCGCAGGGCTCGAGTACTACATGGGTTACGTCGATAACATGGGGAAGCAAACACTGGACGATCTGCGCGGCTACGCGAGCAAGTACATCGTTGGCAAGCCGCGCGTTGTCGGCGTGCTGATCGATCCAAATGCGCGACGAGCGACCGGCCTAACGGTTGAGCAACTCCTTCCGCGAGTAGCCCAGTGATCATGCAGCCACGGTTGTTGACGGCGCTAGTCGCGCTTGGCGTAGCGCTGCCGCTCACTATGCACACGAATCGCCGCAGCGAAGATCCGATGACCGTCGCCTTCGACGCGTCGGGCATTCGCGTGATTCAGCGGATCGACACGACAAGCGAGATCGTCGTGGCAAACCTGTACTTGTTAGGTGGCACTCGCCAGGTCAGTGCGCAGACCGCGGGGATCGAGCCGTTTCTCCTCGAGGCAACGGGCTGGGGGACGCGCGTTTATCCGCGAGAAAAGCTGCGTCGCCAGATGGCGAGGCTGGGAACGTCCATCGGTATCGATGCCGAAGAAGACTGGACATCGTTGGGCATACGCGCGACGCGTACGACATTCGACTCGACATGGTCCGTCTTCGCGAGCCGAGTGATGGAGCCTGTGCTCGACAGCGCCGACGTGGAGCTTGTCCGCGCACAGATCATCTCCACGGTCGCACAACGGCGCGACGATCCCGATGCGCTGCTCGAGTTTCTGGCGGATAGTTTCGCCTTTGCAGATCACCCTTATGCGCAGTCACCGGTGGGGACCGAAGAATCACTCAGTCGCCTTACTGTCTCCGATCTGCGTCGCTATCATCGCGAACAGTTCGTGAAATCGCGGATGCTCCTGGTTGTCGTGGGGAATGCGCGACGCGCGAACATCGAAAGACTCGTCAGGCAGACGCTTGGCCGTTTGCCCGCAGGTGCGTATCGCTGGACGCTGCCGGACACATTGCCGCGACGCACATCGGCGGTTCGCGTCGTCTCTCGTCCGCTGCCGACCAACTATGTGCTCGGATACTACCGCGGCCCGCGCGCCGGAACGAAGGAGTATCGCGCACTGCGTGTGGCATCGGCGGTGTTGACGGGGCAGCTATTCAGCGAAATCAGATCCCGACGCAACCTAACGTACGCCGTCGACGCCCCGTTTTTGGAGCGCGCGATAGGAGCTGGTGGTTTGTACGTGACCACCGTGAATCCCGAGCGCACGCTCGACCTCATGCGCCAGGAGTTAATGACGCTGCGCACGTCGCGCGTGAGTAATGAGGGGCTGGCCCGGCTGGTTCAGCAGTTTATCACTGAATACTTCCTCAACAACGAAACAGCGGCCGCACAGGCTGATTTCCTCGCGCGCGCTGAGCTCAACGGCGGCGATTACCGCACGGCGCAGAGTTTCGCCGATGACCTGCGCCGCCTAACGCCAGACGATGTGCAGGCGGCCGCCGAGCGATACATGCGCGAAATCAGATTTGTGTATTTGGGTGATTCGTCGAAAGCGCCGCGCAGAACGATGGAGCGCTTCTAGATCAGCCGTTCGCCGCGCTTTCGAGCAAGACGCTGCGCACTTTGTCTGCAAGCGCCTGGTTGGTTGCGATCGCGTCGCCACCGAATGAGTTGTTGCCGCGCCAGTCTGTAAGCACTCCGCCGGCCTCACGAATGATCGGGACGAGCGGCGCGTAGTCCCAAATCGCGAGTCGGTTGTCTGCCATGACTTCGGCGCGCCCTGTCGCGACGAGCAGGTAGCCGTAGCAGTCGCCCCATGTACGCGTTAGGCCAGCCTGCCTGGCAAGTGTGGTCCAGCGCTCCTTTCGGTGTGGCTTTCCGGGAAAGTGCTCGCTCGTCCCCAGGATAGTTG
>DATBKN010000516.1:0-3031 GCA_036555845.1 Gemmatimonadaceae bacterium
ATCGCGCTTCCCTGCGGAAAGATGAGGGTGTCGCGCACGCCGAAGGTCTTGCCCGAAACCAGGTCGATCGCGTGGATGCCGAGGACGCCATCGGCCTCGCGTGCGATCTGCTCGAGCGTCGCCTGAAATTTCTCTGCCCAGACGCGTTCCTGTGCCGGCTGAGCGCCTAACGAGGCACTCGAAACCAGCGCCAGGGCCAAGGTCAACTGCTTCACCGCGGACAAACGCGGACCAACACGGACAAAACCAATCCTCTCGAAGAAAACGCTGTGTCCGCGTTCGTCCGTGTTGGTCCGTGGTGGGTCCTTTGATGTTTTGGGCGTCAGCCAGTCAAGCATGTGCACGAAACTGTCGTGCGCGCTGCCGGTGGGCTAGTTAGAGGAGAATCAGTCCGCGGCGCACGCCAACAGCCACGGCCTCCGCCCGCGTATCCGCACCGAGCTTGGAGAAGAGCGACTGCACATGAGACTTCACGGTGTGCGACGAAATGTTCAGCCGAACAGCGATCTCCTTGTTCGCGAGGCCGTCCGCGAGCATGCCGAGGATTTCAGTCTCGCGCGGCGTCAGAGCCTCGACAGCAGCCGATGCGCTGGTCCGCGTCACGCGAGCGCCGACGCCGAGTGCTGCGTAGTTCTCGCGCGTCAGCGTGACGAGCCCGGCGCCCGCCGATTGCACGGCGCCGTGCAGCTCGTCCGCGTTCACGTCGTGCGGAAACACGGCGTACACACCGCGCGCGTACGCTTCTGCGATCCACCCGATCGCTGCGTTGTCCACAAGAATGACTACCGCAGGTGCGCTGTGCGCGAGATCCGGCGTGAGCTCCAGCGGCAGCGCGAGATCACTCGGCGCTCGGAGCGCGATGACAACGACGTCGACGTCGTACGCGCTCGTGAGCGCTTCCACGTCGCGGACGTTTTCAGTCGCATGCACGAGCGTGACAGCGGGCGAGCCGGCGAGTAAAGCCACCAGGCCGGCGCGCTCGACGGCCGATTCGGCCGCTACAGCTACGCGCGTCGTTAGGCTGCCCACACCTCGGGGGACCACGCCGAGCGCCCTACCGTGCTGCGCAGGAACTTTGTCACTACTTCAACCGGGATCGCGGCACCGAGGCCCGACACGATCATGGCGTTGACTCCGACCAGGCGACCTGTGGCGTCCACGAGCGGACCACCCGAGTTCCCTGGCGCGAGCTGAATATCAGCCGCAATCCAGCGCGGGTCGCCCGCGCCGTCGCGGACTACATGGTGGACCACGCCTAACGCCAGCGCGTTGGCCACGCCGAACGGATGACCGAGCGCGAGCACGAGCGATCCGGGGCGCAGCGTATTGGCGTCGCCGGGTGGCGCAGGTCGTAGTGCGCGCACCGGTATGGAGAGCGCCGCGAGATCAGCGTCCTTGTCGCGGGCGATGACTTCAGCGTCGACCTTATCTCCCGTCGCGAGCGTCACCGTGTAGTTGTCGCGCGTCGCCACGTGCGCATTTGTAACGATGAGGCCATCCGGGTGCCACACGACCCCAGTGCCGGCCTGACTGCCGCGACGACTCGCCGCGGTGATTGCGACTGTGAAAGAACGCACGAACTGAGCGAGCGACGACATCTCGACGGCGAGGGCGTCTCCAGCGGCGCCGAAGCGCGAACGCGCGCCCATGTCATCGCCTCCCGCGACGCGTTTCGCGCCGCTCGGTTGGTCGTTCGCCGACTGTGACTCGCACTTTTTCGCGACGGCCCGCGCGGATCACGCCGACATCGACTTCGGCGCCAACTCGATCGGAGGACATCGCGGCGAGCAACTCCGCGGGGTCAGCGACCGGCTGGCCGTCGAATGTGATGAGCACATCTCCCAGAAGGAGACCAGCGTTCTGCGCTGGCCCGCCGGTATCGACGCCGATCACGAGGAGCCCAAGCTCCTGCGACAGTGACAGCGACCTAACGAGGTCCTCGGGAAGCTGCACCGGTTGCGCGGCGATGCCGATGTATCCGCGCCGCACATGACCCGTGGCTATGAGCTGATCGGCGACGCGCGACACTGTCGACGCGGGGATAGTGAGCGCCGCGGAACGCGAGAGCCCTGACGTATTGATGCCGAGGACGCGGCCACTACCGTCGACGAGCGGACCGCCGGAGAATCCGTCGTAGATCGCGAGATCGAGCCGCACGAAGCGGTCGATGCGCCCGCCGTGCCACGTGCGCCATTCGCCGCCCAGCGCGCTGACGATGCCGAGCGCCGCCGTCACGGACGCGCCGGGCCTGCCTAACGCAAGTACCAGCTGGCCGACGCGCAATGAGTCACCGGTGTCGACGTTCGCGGGCGTCACCTTCGCATCGACCTCCAGGATGGCGAGGTCGGTTGATGGATCGCGGCCGCGGATGCTGGCGTCAACCTTGTCGCCGTTAGGGAGCGTGAGCGAGATGTCGTCGTCGCGCTGAAGCGTGTGGCTCGCGGTGACGATTATTCCGTCTTTCCAGACAACGCCGCTCGACGGAATTCGGCGACGAGCATGGATGGCGACAACGCATGCACCAACGCGTTCAACCGCGCCGGTCAGATCGTTGGAGAGAGACTCCAGTACGCTTGGGGATGCAGCAGCTGGCATTCTCAGGGCCTCAGTCGATTCGATGTGCGACTGCATATTGCCATCTGCCGCGAATGCGAACCATCGGACGTTTGGGTGATACATGCTCACCCGTTCGCATGACATCAAAACAAAAGCTGTCGGCCGGCGGCTACCGGCCGACAGCTGACAGCTTTCGTTCGTGCGCCTAGTTAGGCGGGCTTGACTTCGATCTGTCGCGGCAGCGCCGACGCCGCCTTGGGCACTGTGATCGTCAGTACACCGCCATCGAGTTTGGCCTCGATCTTCTCGCTGTCCACGTCGCGCGCAAAGCGCACAGAACGCGTGAACACCCCGAATGCGCGCTCACGGACGTAGAAGCGATCACCATTCGCTTTCTCGGTCGCGCTCTCGCGCGTGCCGGTGACGCTGAGCACACCGCGATCAAAACCGATCTTGATGTTCTCACGGTTGATCC
>DATBKN010000517.1:0-5073 GCA_036555845.1 Gemmatimonadaceae bacterium
ACATCCTTCCACGGATACGGCTGCAGCTGCTTGAGACCTAACGAGATGCGCTCGCGGTCCCAGTCGATGTCCAGAATCTTGACGTCCAGCTCCTGGCCGATCTGCACCATCTCCGTCGGGTGCTGGATGCGGCCCCAGGACATATCGGTGATGTGCAAGAGACCGTCGACGCCGCCCAGGTCGATGAAGGCGCCAAAGTCGGTGATGTTCTTGACGACGCCCTTCCGCACCTGGTCCTTCTCCAGCTCCTTCATGAGCTTCTCGCGCTTGCCCGCGCGCTCGGCCTCGAGCATGACGCGGCGCGATACGACGATGTTGCGGCGGCGCTTGTTGAGCTTGATGATCTTGAACTCGAACTTCTGGCCCAGCAGCTCGTCCACGTTAGGCACGCGCCGCAAGGCAATCTGCGAGCCCGGCAGGAACGCGTCGACGCCCATGAGGTCGACGACGACGCCGCCCTTGATCTTCTTGACCAGCGTGCCCTGCACCGGCTGATCGGTCTCGTAGGCGACGCGGATGCGCTCCCAGACGCGCATGAAATCGGCTTTCTTCTTGGAAAGCACGACCGCGCCGTCGTGGTCCTCCAATCGCTCCAAAAGGACATCGACTTCGTCGCCCGGCTTGAGCTCGGGCATGTCCTTGAACTCTTCCAGCGGGATCGCGCCTTCGGATTTGAAGCCGATGTCGAGGACGACCATGTTGTCGCGAACCTCGAGCACGCGCGACTTAACGATCTCGCCCTCGTCGATCGACGCGAGCGTTCCGTTGTACATCTCCATCATCTGGTCGAATTCACCAGATGTGTACTCGTCTTCCTCGTAGAGCTCGGGCCTGCGGTTGGCGAGCGGGCGCAGTTGGTTCTTCTGCGCAGCGCGTTTTTCTTTCTCCGCTACGCCGGTTGCGGTGGTTGTTTCCTGATCGGTCATGAAAACGGTTGAGGGTTGATTGAGTTGTGGCACGCCGAGCAAACGGCGCGTGACCTTTCGGCCGGTTTTCGGGAGCCTGGTAAGGTAGACCCTTTCGCTGGCACGGTCAACGCAACAGCGTGGGGGTTTGCCGCTGGTTTGCGTGGATTTACGCCGCTTTAAGGGCCGACCTAAATAGAGCCACGACTCCGTTTTTGGATGGCGCTCGCTGCGAGAGCGACGATGCGCTCCACTTGCTCTTCCTGTGTGACGTACGTGGTATCGACGAGCACAGCATCCTTGGCTGCAGCCGATTGCGTGGCGTCAGCCGCGTCGCGCTTGACCAAGCGATCCGTTTCGGCTGCGATCTCCTCGTCCGTCGGACTCCTCGCAATCGTTTGAATCAGGCGTCGGCGAGCTCGTTCCCACGGGTCAGCCACGAGATAGACCTTGAGCGCCGCATCAGGAAAGACGGCCGTTCCCATGTCGCGGCCATCGACGACCACGTCGCGCGACTCTGCAGCGGCGCGCACCATAGCGTTCACCCAGTCGCGCACCGCCTGCATTTGCGCCACGCGCGAGACGTTGGCGGTGACGTCGGCGCGGCGGATCTCGGCGTCGAGCTGCTGGCCATCGATGGCAGGGACGAAGGCTCGCTTCCCTTGCACGAGTGACACCGATCGAGCGTCGCGCAACACCGACTCCGGTGTCCACGTGGCGGGATCAACGCCGCGCTGGAGCGCCGCTGCCGTCGCGGCGCGATACAGCGCACCGGAATCGATGTGACGGAAGCCGAGGCGCTCGGCGACGCGATGCGCCGTCGACGATTTGCCTGACGCGGCAGGTCCGTCGATGGCGATTACGATACTGGCTGTTTCATTATCCACTGGTCACCCGGATCAGATCACGCCAGAAGTCCGGGTACGAGATCGCCACGCAGGATGGATCGTCGATATCGAGCGTGCCGCCGGCGGCGGCGCCTAACGTGGCAAACGCCATCGCGATACGGTGGTCCGCAAACGTGCGCACAGGTCCGCGCGGGCGCATCGTTGGTGAACCGCCGATCGTCATGCCGTCGGACAGCTCGTCGGCGTGCACGCCGATCGCACGCAGGTTCGAGACGATGGCGGCGATGCGATCGCTTTCTTTCACACGCAGGTCGCTGGCTCCGCGAATCGTCGTGTCGCCGTCGGCACGGGCGGCGACGCATGCCAACAGCGGGATCTCGTCGATCAGCGCCGGCACTTCATTCGGCTCGATCGTGGTGGCGCTGAGTCCGGGTCGCGGCCGCACGATGACATCGCCGACAGGTTCCCCTAACGAGGGTCGCGATTCGATCGTGATGCTCGCGCCCATCCGCCGCAGGACATCGAGGAAGCCGGTGCGCGTCGGGTTGATCGCGATGCCACGCAGGACGACCTCGCCCGCGTCGGCCATCGCGGCGAGCGCGGCGAAGTACGCCGCTGACGACGGGTCGCCGGGAACCTCGAGCTCGAACGCGGGAAGCCGCTCCGGCGGCTGCATCGTCACTTGCCACGCGTTGCCGTCGGGCCGTGCCGCGCAGCGCAGCACAACGCCTAACGAGGCGAGCATGCGCTCCGTGTGATCCCGCGACTGATGCGGTTCGTCGACCGTCACGGGAACCTGGCCGCAGAGACCGGCCAGCAGCACTGCGCTCTTGATCTGCGCGCTGGCGACCGGCGTCTCCCACGTCACCCCGTGCAGCTGAGCACCCGTTATGGTGAGAGGGAGGCCGTCGTGCGCGGCAGCCCGCTCGATCGTCGCGCCCATCGCCCGCAGCGGATCGGAAACGCGGCGCATCGGCCGGCGGCTGAGAGACTCGTCGCCAATGAGCGTACTGGTGAAGCGCTGCGCAGCCAGGATACCTAAGAGCAAGCGTGCTGTCGTCCCGCTATTGCCGCAGTCCAGCGACTCCTCGGCGGCTACCAGACCGCGCAAGCCCCGACCGGCGACAGTGGTCTCCGCTCCCAGCGCGGTGACGTCGACACCCAGCGCACGAAGGACGCGGGCGCTCGACTCCGTGTCCCCCGAACGCAGGATGCCGCGCACCGTGCAGGCGCCATCAGTGACGGCGCCGAGTAACAGCGCGCGATGCGAAATAGACTTGTCGCCAGGCACGCGAACCTCGCCGGCGACGTGCACGCGATCCGCACCTAACGTCATCGCAGCCATTTCTCGAGCGTCGTGGAAAGATCCGTCTTGGAATCGCGGTACTTGACGATCACCGGCGTCTGCAGCGCCAGACCCTGCGACTCGGCCCATGGTCCGCGCACGGCGCGCGCACCGGGAACGACGACTGCGCCGGCAGGGACTTCGAGCGGCGCGCCCGGTAGCGCCGAGTGCACGCGGTCGCGTACGAGGTCGAAGATGGGCGTGCCGCGCGTCAGCACCACACCGGCCGCGAGCACCGCTCGCGCGCGCACGATCGTCCCCTCGTACACGCCACAGTTGCCGCCCACGATCACATCGTCTTCGACAACGACAGGCGCCGCGTTCACGGGCTCCAGCACGCCGCCGACCTGCGCGGCCGCTGAGAGATGAACACGCTCGCCGATCTGCGCGCAGGAACCGACGAGGGCATGCGAATCGATCATGCTGCCGCCGCCGATATAGGCGCCAACGTTCACGAACATGGGTGGCATGCAGACGACGCCAGGTGCGAGATAGGCGCCACGCCTAACACTGGAGCCGCCGGGCACGATGCGCACTCCACTGGCTGGATCGAACAAGCGGGCGGGAACCGTATCTTTGTCGATGAAACGGACGACAGGCGGATCGCCCAGCACAGAAACCGGTTTTGTCGTGCCGGCACGGAATGCGACGAGGATTCCCATCTTGACCCAGTCGACGGCCCGCCAGGTGCCGTCTTCGTCGCGGCGCGCGGCGCGGATCTGTCCGGCTTCCAGCGCATCGAGCAGGACTTTGACGGCCTCGCGTGCCTCACGCGGCAGCGCCTGGTCGCGCGGCGTCGCCGCGAGCTCGCGGATACGTGCCTCGAGCTTCGTTAGGTCCGGCGTCTTCGGCCGCGCCGGCCGTACGCTTTTCTTTTTCGCCGTCACAGCGCGCCCGCGGCCGCGAGAGCCGCGCGCAATTTGGGCTCGTGCTGTGGTGCCAGCGGAACCAACGGCAGACGCAGCACGTTGCCGATGCGGCCGAGCATGGCCAGGGCGGCCTTTACCGGCAGCGGATTCGATTCGACGAACGCTGCCGTGATAAAAGGCGTCAGCTTGTGATGCAGCGCGCGGGCTTCGTTCCAATTCCCCGCTCGCGCCGCATTGCAGAGCGATGCGAGCGGGCCCGGAATAGCGTTGCTCACAACGGAGATGATCCCTTCTCCACCTAACGCCATCACGCTGAGCGTGAACGAATCGTCGCCCGAAAGCACGGCGAAGCCTGGCGGCCGATCGCGCACGATGTCGCTGATCTGCGCGAGGTTTCCCGACGCTTCCTTGATCGCGACGATTCCGGGAATCGTCGCGAGCTCGAGCGAGGTCGCCGCCTCGATGTTGCTCGCCGTGCGCCCGGGAACGTTGTAGACGACGATCGGCAGGTCGGTGCTCTCTGCAATCGCCTTGAAGTGCGCCACGATTCCGCGTTGTGGCGGCTTGTTGTACATCGGAGAGACGTGCAGCAGATGCGTGGCCCCCGCCTTTTTCATCGCGGCGGACAACGCAATCGCCTTCTTCGTGTCGTTCGACCCGGCACCGGCACAGATCGGCACTCGGCCGCGCGCCTGCTCGACGACGATCTGCACCACGCGATAGTGCTCGTCAGGCGTTAGGGTTGCCGCCTCACCCGTGGAACCACACGGAACGAGAAAGTGCACGCCCTCCTCGATCTGCCAATCGACCAACGCACGCATCGCGGACTCGTCGACGCTGCCATCGGACCGAAATGGCGTCACGAGCGCAGTGCCGCAGCCGAACAGCTTCGAGGCCGTCATTGCGAAAGTCCTCCCTCGTCGGCAAGTACGTCGCGCAAAGTGAATATTCCGTGGCGACCGCCTCGCGCTAGCCACTCCGCCGCGATGACGGCGCCGTCGGCGAAAACGCGGCGGTCTCGTGCGTCATGGATCAGACGCAGCTGTTCGTACGGACCATCGACGAGGATCTCGTGACGTCCCGGGACGCTGCCCACGCGCACCGAC
>DATBKN010000518.1:0-7655 GCA_036555845.1 Gemmatimonadaceae bacterium
CTTTTCTCTAACTGCTCACGACGGATGCACGCAGATGAACGCCGATCGAGGGCGTTCTTCTTGTTTGAGAGCAGGATTCGCGTTCCTCTGCGTTAATCCGCGGTGAAAGCCTTTCGAGCTTCAGCGGTTGGCGGGCTAAGGCTCTTGCGCGGCCGCGATACGGTCACCTTCTGCGCGCACCGCCGCGACATCGGCTTCGACCATCATCCGCACTAACTCGCGGAACGACACGCGCGGCGTCCACCCGAGCACGCGCTTCGCCTTGGACGCGTCGCCGACGAGAAGATCGACTTCCGCCGGCCGATAGTGCCGCGCATCGATGACGACGTGCTTCGTCCAGTCCATCCCGCCGCCGATGACGGCTGCCGCTTCGTCCAAAAACTCGCGCACCGAGTGCGTCTCGCCCGTCGCGATCACGTAGTCGTCAGGCGCGTCCTGCTGCAGCATGCGCCACATGGCGTCCACATAGTCCCCCGCAAAGCCCCAGTCACGCCTGGCTTCGAGGTTACCTAACGCGATCTTGTCCTGCAACCCCGCCGCGATGCGAGCCAGGCCTAACGTGATCTTGCGCGTGACGAAGTTTTCTCCCCGGCGCGGACTCTCGTGGTTGAACAGGATCCCGCACGACGCGTGCAGCCCGTAGCTCTCACGGTAGTTCACGGTCGCGTAGTGCGCGAACGCTTTGGCGCACGCATACGGCGAACGCGGATGAAACGGCGTCGTTTCAGTCTGCGGCGACTCGCGCACGAGACCATACAACTCGCTCGATGACGCCTGGTAGAACCGCGTGTGTTGGGTGAGGCCCAGGTTCCGGATGCACTCAAGCACGCGCAGCGTGCCGAGACCCGTAATCTCCGCCGTGTACTCCGCAACATCGAAGCTCACACGTACATGGCTCTGCGCCGCGAGGTTGTAGATCTCGTCAGGCCGAACACTGGCCAGCACGCGCATAACGGCACCGCTGTCCGCCAGGTCGCCATAGTGCAGCTCGAGCCGGCCCTCACCCTGCCCTCTTCCCCAATTGTGCAACTGGTCGATGCGCTGCGTCGTCCCGAATGTGCTGGCGCGGCGCACGAGGCCGTGCACCTCGTAGCCCTTGGCGAGGAGCAACTCAGCCAAGTACGAGCCGTCCTGCCCCGTGATTCCAGTAATGAGAGCGCGTTTGCTCATAACGAGTCGAATGTAAGCACGTAGGGCACGCAGGGGTCAGGTCTTGCAATACAACATCTAATTCACGCGAGGTAGTCCTTCCATTGCGCGCTCCCGGGAAGGCGCGGCTTTAACTACGTGCATGCAACAATAGGCATGCGACTAACAGGCACGCCAAGATCTCGAAAGTCGTCCTCGACGACCAAATTTCCCTCTTACGAGGCACGAATTGGGGCCTTCCGCAACGTTTAGATGTGTTATTGCAAGACCTGACCCCTAGCCTACGGCCTAAGGACTTGCCTATTGAACCATCTCGACCGTTGCCCCAGCCCGCGTCAGGCGCGCGACCGCAGCGTCGTCGAGCCGCGCCTTCACAATGATTGCATCGCCATCGTGCCGCTGATCCAGCACCTCGCCGGCGCGATGCACCGCGGCAAGCAACCCACCGTTTGTCAGCGGAACGCGCAACTGCGTCAGCGGTCGAGAGGCGTGCAGATGCAGCGCCAGTGCGTCGCGCAACGGCTTTACACCGCCCGGCTCGAGCGCCGAGATGAACACGCTCGCCGGCGCGAGCTCCGCCATCCGTTCGCGGAGGGCCGCCACCGATTTGGAATCGAGCCGGTCGATTTTGTTGAATGCCTGAATTATCGGCCGATCACCGGCGCCTAACTCGTTCAAAACATCGTCCACGACTTCGCGCTGCTCTTCCCAGGCCGGATGGCTCGCGTCGATGACATGAATCAGAACATCGGCCTCGCGCACCTCTTCGAGCGTCGCGCGGAAGGATGCCACGAGGTCGTGCGGCAGCTTGCGGATGAAACCGACGGTGTCAGTGACGAGCACGCGTTCGCGCTCGCCTAACGCAACTTCACGGGTGAGCGGATCGAGCGTGGCAAAGAGCCGATCCTCCACGAACACGTCGTTCGCCTGCGTCAGCGCGCGCAGGATCGACGACTTCCCTGCATTGGTATAGCCGACGAGCGAGGCGCGAAATTCTCCGCGTCGCCCTTTGCGCTGCACTTCGCGCGCCGTGACGACGTCGTGCAGGCGCTCGTGCAGCAGCTTGATGCGATGATTGATGAGGCGACGATCGGTCTCGAGCTGCGTTTCGCCGGGTCCCCGCATGCCGATGCCGATACCGCCGCGGGTCTTCTCGAGGTGCGCCCACATGCGCGTTAGGCGCGGCAGCATGTACTCCAGCTGCGCCAGCTCGACCTGCAGTTTGGCTTCGTGCGTCCGCGCCCGCGTCGCGAAGATGTCGAGGATGAGCTCGGCGCGATCCATCACTCGGCGGCCGACGCTGTCCTCGACGTTTTTCCCCTGCGCCGGCGTCAGCTCGTCGTCGAAGATGACTAGTGTCGCATCGCGATCTTCAATGACGCTTCGCAGCTCGTCGATCTTCCCTTTACCGAGATACGTCGCCGGGTTCGGCCGATCGATCTGCTGGGTGAGGGTGCCGACGACAGTCGCTCCCGCCGTGTCGGCGAGGCGCTCCAGCTCAGCGAGGTGCTCCTCGAGCTGATGCCGAGCAGGGCTCCGCTTGATCGGCGCGCCGACGAGTACAGCGCGCTCTACCGGCGGCGCAAGCGAGATCAGTTCGCGGGCTATCGCCTGCTCCTGAGCAGATCCCTAACGAGTCGATCCTCCCAACGTGGTGAACCGGCCCGTGCGGTCATAGGGGCGTGTGCGCTTCCCGATTGGCGTGTCGACGGTGATATCACCAGTGACACGGTAATTCACGGCCCCCGTTTGCATCAACTGTCGCCCCGCTGCACCAATGCCCGCGTACGTGAAGGTGAGTGGCAGACGCACAATCGTGGAATCGTTTTCCTGGACGGTGAATGCCTGATCAACCACACCATTCCCAACGGCCACGCTGTCCACGGCCAGGTTATACGTCAGACGCGTGCCATCGAGGCGGAAGCTGTTGGGGTTGTAGACCGAGAGCTGGATCTCGAGCGAGCCGCCGCTCGTACCGACGCCAGTCAATTTCAGATCGCGAAATGTGACGACCGGTTCCTTCCACGACCCACGGAACGCGCTGCAGCCCGCCGTCGCAGCGCCGAGCGCGAGAACAGTCACCAATCCCCACCGAGTAGAACGCATGTCCTCCTCCTAACGAGTCTATAACGGCTCACTGCTTTTGGTACTGCCACCGCCTCCCTCGATTCGATTGCGAAGATCGGACCACCACGCAATGCGCTTCGCGATCTCCTTCTCGAATCCAAACGGACCAGGCTTGTACAGCTCGGTCGCCTTGAGCGACTCAGGCAAGTAATCCTGAGGGATGTACGCCTCCGGCACCGCATGTGCGTACTCATACCCCTTCCCATAACCCAGTTCCTTCATGAGGGGCGTCGGTGCATTGCGTATGTGTAGTGGAACTGGTTCCGCGGGATGGTCACGGGCGAGATCCAACGCCTGCGACCATGCTTCGTACACTCGATTCGACTTGGGCGCCGTTGCGAGATAGACCGCGGCTTCGGCGAGCGCGAGATCGCCCTCAGGAGATCCCAGCGCGTGATATGCGTCACGCGCCGCGATTGCAAGCGTTAGGGCCTGAGGATCCGCCAGCCCCACGTCCTCGGAGGCGAAGCGGATCGTGCGGCGTGCGATGTACATCGGATCCTCGCCGCCTTCGATCATGCGCGCCAGCCAGTACAGCGCGGCGTGCGGATCGCTCCCGCGCAGCGCCTTGTGATACGCCGATATGAGGTTGAAGTGCTCTTCGCGGTTCTTGTCGTAGCGCGGCACGCGATGCTGCAGTGCCTCGCCGAAGAGCTTCTTCGTTAGGCGACCACCGGCGCCCACGTGCTGCGCTGCAACTTCCAGGGCCGTCAGCGCCCGCCTCGCATCTCCGTCCGATTGCTCGGCGAGCCAATCGATGGCGTCCGCATCTACCGAAAGACCTAACGCAGCAAGCCCATTCTCCTTGTCTGTCAGGGCACGTTGCAGCAGCTGCGCGATGTCGGCGATCGTCAAGGGATCGAGCACGATCACGCGAGTTCGTGACAGGAGCGCGCCATTGAGCTCGAACGACGGATTCTCGGTCGTCGCTCCTATGAGCGTCACCGTGCCGGTCTCCACGGCCGGCAGGAAGGCATCCTGCTGGGCACGATTGAAGCGATGGATCTCGTCGACGAACAGAATCGTGCCCCTGCCTAACTGGAGTCGCTCGCGAGCCTGCGCGATGATCTCGCGCACGCGCGGCACGCCCTCGGTCACGGCGGAGAACGGGACGAACTCGCGATCGGCGTAATGCGCGACGAGGCGTCCGAGCGTCGTTTTCCCGGTCCCCGGCGGTCCCCAAAGGATGAGCGACCCGACTGTTCCCTTCTCGATCGACTCGCGCAGCGGCGTCCCCGGTCCCAGCACGCGCTGCTGTCCAACGACGTCCTCGAGTCGTTGCGGCCGCATGCGCGCCGCGAGCGGTGCACGCGGAGCCATGGACCGGAACAGCGTATCAGGAGGGCCAGACTCACGCGGCGTCATAACGAGACGCTGATGCCCCGCGCGAGGAATAGCACCAGGAGTCCCAGCAGGAACGCGATTGGCAGCAACGGATCGCGCTTCCCCTGGAACTCGGGCACCAGGTTGGACGCCCCGACGTACAGCGTGACGCCGGCGGCGAGCGCCAGGCCTATCGACTGCAGCGCCGGTGCGTTGAGCGTCAGCACCGCGCCTGTCAGCGTGGCGACGCCTAACGCGACGGCCGCGGCAATGGCCGCTCGCGCCGACCGGCCGGCTTTGACAAAGAGCGAGGCGATCGCCACTCCTTCGGGCACTTTGTGCAGCGCGACGGCAGCCGCGACGAGCGCGCCGAGCCGTGCGTTCACGCGATAGCCGCTCGCGATCGCCATCCCGTCGACGAATGTGTGCAGCAGCAGGCCGAGCAGCGCGCTGATGCTGACGCGCGCCGTCACGGCGTGCACTTCCTCCCCGAAGTGGAAGTGCGGTACGAGAACGTGCTGTGAGAAGTGCACCAATACGTATCCGGCGAGCACAACCCATGCCGCGCTGGCTCCTCCATCCGTGAGCGCATGCGGAAGGAGATCGAGCAGCGCAACGCCGATCAGGAACGCCGCCGAGAATGCGAGCAGCGCGTCGAGCAGGCGTGGGTGACGCAACGGTCTCGAGGTCACCAGCGCCGCGCCGACGACGTTGGCGATCGACGCGATCAGCGCGTAAACGAGCGGGGTTGTGCTCACGCGCTATTGCGTGCTCGTTAGGCCGAGCTTCTCGATCGCCCGTTCGAGTGCGGCGCGCATTTCCGGCGCGGGCGGGAACTCGTTGGGCGCGAGGCGCCATGTTCGCGGCTTGAGCGGCGCGCCCGGAACGAGTCCCGTACCGATGAGCAGATAATACCAGCGATCCGAACGCGCATGCACGTGCACGTCCAGGGACGCTCCCAACGAGAGCTGATCGTCGCTGCCGACGAGTGTGAACTCCACTCCCGCGAAGATGGAGAGTGGCGTGCGCAGCCGCGCGAATGCGTCGCGCACGTCTTCCAGCGCCAGCGCACTCCCGCTCCAGCGCTGGTCCGTGCGCACGTCCCAGACATGTACAGCAACGGCCGGCGGGAGATTCCCGCTCAGCGCATGAAAGAGATCGACAGCGCGCTCGGCGTTCGCGAAGACACGCGCAGAGAATAGTCCGTCGGCTGCTTCAAATGAAAAACGTGCGCGCACTGAACGAAAACGGTGCGCGATGACCGATTCCTGCTGACGCCCGCGAAACAGGACCACGAAGCGACGCTACCTGGCGTGGAGTTTACGCGCGAGCGCAAGTAGCTCGTCGCGTGTGTTGCGCGATGGATCCTCGAGGACCGCGTCGCGCAGCGCCGTAAGAATCTGGCCGAGGGCGGGACCCGGCGCGACACCCGCCGCGACGAGATCGTCGCCGTCGACTGCCAGATCAGCGACTGCGATCGGGTCGCGATAGGCGATGCGCACTCCATCCTTGTAGAGGGACCGCACAGTCCCCGGACCTGGCGCCATGAGGCCGCGCGTTCGCTGAGCCGCCCAGCGCCCGGCCGCGAGACGGATCAGCAACGCAAACGCGGGGCGGCCGGCGACTGACGCCCAGCGACGGATCGGCGCCGCTTGCACCCTCGGCGCAGATATTGTGCTCGACGTCATTTCGGCGCCTAACGTATGCCAGCTGCGAAGAAGATTCACGATTTGCGCTGTTTGCAGATTCGAGAAGCGCAGCGCGCGCAGTGTGCGATCGGCGTCGTCGGGGTCCAGCTCCGCGAAAAGCAGCGCCAGGCGCAGCAGCCGCCGTTGATCGGCTCGCGCCTTCGCCCGGTCCGATGCGGCGGCCAGGTCCCCAGCTGCGCCAGGCAGGCATATGGCATCGATGGCGCCGAGCGCGAGGTCGCTGACACGGTCTAACTCGGGGACGAGTGTGGCGAATGCTCCGGCATCACGCCACATCCGAAACGTTAGGCTCGGGACCGGCACCTGATCCACAGTCTTCTCGATCTCCTGCTTCACTCGTTCGCGCGAGAGGCGGCCCAAGTGCTGCGAGCTTTCGGAGATCGCGCGCCACGTCTCGTCTTCGATCGCGAACCCGAAGCGGCCGGCAAAGCGCAGCCCGCGTAATGCACGCAGACGATCCTCCTTCATCCGTTCGCGCGGCATTCCGACCGCGCGAACGACGCCGCGCTTGAGGTCCTCGCGCCCACCAAACGGGTCGCGCAGCTCCCCTCGGCTGGGCGAGTACGCGATGGCGTTGATCGTGAAGTCGCGACGGGCGAGATCGTCATCGAGACTCGCCCCAAACTCCACCTCGGCGTGCCGCCCATCCGTGCGCACGTCGCGCCGGAAGGTCGTTACCTCGTGCATGCGGCCCTCGCGGTCGAAGACGCCGACCGTGCCGAACTCGATGCCGACGGGTACAGTACGACGAAAGACTTTGCGCACCTCGTTAGGTGTCGCGTTTGTCGCCAAGTCCCAATCGAGGTGCGCGTGCCCAAGGAGTGCATCCCGGACGGCGCCACCTACGCACCATGCCTCGAATCCAGCACGCTCCAACGTGGCAACTAACTCGCGTACGGGTTCCGGCGGCGCTATTTCGGATTGCACGTCGACCGTCTAACCCAAAACGTAGGAGTGCTGGCCGCCTAACCGCACAACACACTCCCACCGTTCACGTTCACTATCTCGCCCGTGATGTGCCGCGCGAGCGACGTGCAGAGAAACACAATCGGTCCGGCGATGTCTTCGGCCGTCGCGACGCGTCCCAGAGGAATACTCGCCGCGATCTTCTCGCGTCCGTCTGCCACGAATGCAGAAACGACCATGTCCGTGTCGACCCAACCTGGGGCGACGCCGTTGACGGTGATGTCGCGCGGCGCCAATTCGATCGCGAGCGATTTGACATACGAGATCATCGCCCCTTTGCTCGCGGCGTAATCGGCGTGAAACGCCTCGCCGCGTTGGCCGGCGGTGCTTGTCACAAGCACGATGCGGCCGCCATTCGACATGCTGCGGGCGGCTGCGCGC
>DATBKN010000519.1:0-3671 GCA_036555845.1 Gemmatimonadaceae bacterium
AGCAGATGTGGCTACCGCTGCTCAGAAGCAAGCTCGGGCCCAATGCGGAGCTGGCGAGCGCCGCATTCATCTGGGCCATCATCGTGCGCATGTACGGTGCACGGAATGCAGGCGCGAAGCAGGAATCGATGGGGTACCTGCGCGGCGGCTACGATGCCGTGCTTCCAGTGTTGCGACGCTACGTGGAGTCGAGCGGCGTCCGCGTCGTCACCGACGCCCGTGTGACGGCGGTGCGATCGAGCGGCGACGGAGCCACGATCGACCTGCACAATGGCGGCATCGTCGAGGTCGACGACGCGGTGCTGACACTCCCCTGCGCCCGGATTCTCGCGCTGTGTCAGGGACTCTCGCCTAACGAGCAAGCGAGGCTCGGCCGTGTGCTCTATCAAGGCGTCGTCTGTCCGTCATATCTGCTGCGACGCCCGCTCAAGGGCTACTACGTCACCAACATCACCGACGCCGGCATTCCCTTCACCGGCGTCATCGAGATGAGCGCGCTTGTCGACCGTGAATGGTTCGGCGGGCGTCATCTCGTGTATTTGCCGCGCTACGTCACGCCAGCGGACCCGGTGTGGCAACGGAGCGACGACGAGATCGCGGATGAGTTTTTCGCCGCGCTGCAGCGCATGGTGCCGGATCTCAAGGCGGAGGACGTCGTTGCGCGCCGTGTGGCACGAGCGAAGGAAGTGCTCGCGATTTCCACGCTGCGCTACTCGACGGACGTGATGCCGCCGCTGCGCACGTCGCTCCCGCACGTGTTCATCGCCAACTCGGCGCAGATCGCGCAAGGCACGCTCAACGTCGACGAGACCGTGTCATTGGCGGAACGCAGCGCCACGGCGCTCAGTGAGCTGCTGTCGCCAGCTCGCGAGGTGGTGCAGCATGCCTAACGCGCCGAAGCCCGTCGCGAGTCTTTCGCTCGACCTGGACAATCTGTGGTCCTACATGAAAACGCACGGCGACGCGGGCTGGCAGTCGCGACCGACGTACCTCCCGCGGGTCGTGCCGGTCGCGCTCGAATTGCTTGAATCGCTGAAGCTGGCGATCACGTTCTTCGTTGTCGGCGTCGACGCGGATCGCGATGAGAACGGGGCCGCCCTCCGCAGCATCGTGGAAGCCGGCCACGAGATCGGGAATCATTCGTACGAGCACGAGCCGTGGCTGCACCGCTATTCGCACGGAGCGCTGGAAGAGGAAATCGACAAGGCGGAGGATGCGATCGTGCGCTGCGTTGGCCAGCGGCCGCGCGGCTTTCGCGGTCCTGGCTTCAGTCATAGCGCCGAGCTGCTCGACGTGCTGGCGCATCGCGGCTACCGCTTCGACGCCTCGACGTTTCCGACCGTGCTGGGGCCGTTGGCGCGGCTCTACTACTTCGCGGCGGCCAAGCTCACCCCGGCTCAGCGCGAAGAGCGCGCTGCGCTATTCGGATCCTGGTCGGCGGCACTCTGGCCTAACGAGCCATACGAGTGGGCGCTGCCGAGCGGGCGCCGTCTTCTGGAGATACCGGTGACGGTGTGTCCCTTCGTGCGCACGCCGTTTCACCTCAGCTACGTGCTGTACCTCGCGGGCTACTCGGAGCGAACTGCGCTCGCGTACTGGCGCTCTGCGCTTGCGATATGCCGTCTCGCAGGCGTTGCACCCAGCGTGCTGCTGCACCCGCTGGATTTCATCGACGCCAGCATCACTCCGCAGCTGCGCTTCTTCCCAGGGATGAACGTTCCCGGCGACGCGAAGCGTCGCTTACTGCGAACCGCGTTAGGCATCCTCCGCGAGCAATACGACGTCGTCCCGATGTCGTTGCACGCGCAACGGCTGGCCGCGTCGTCGTTGCCTCTGCGCCGCGCCGCCGCCGACCCGCCCGCACCACTTCATCCTTCTGCCGCACCACGAACATGACCCAGTCAAGTACTACACGCAGCAAAACCATCGTCGTCGGGCCTGGCATCGTCGGAATGCCAATGGCCGCGTTGCTCGCGGACGCGACACGACGGCTCGACAGCGTGCCTGGCGAGGTGGTGGTCATTCAGCGCTACTCAGCGACGTCCGCTTGGAAGATCGGCGCGATCAATCGCGGTGAGTCGCCAATCGGCGGTATCGAGCCGGATCTCGCCAAGTTGGTGGCGACAAATGCCGCGGCGGGGACGCTACGCGCGTCGCACGCGTACAGCGAAGCGCAAGGCGCGGATGTGATTCTCATTTGTGTGCAGACAGACAAGCGCGGATCGGCGCCAGACTATGGGCCGTTGTACGAAGCGCTTCACGGTATCGCGGCAGCCTTGGCAAAGTCGCCCGTGCGGAAGCGGCCATTGATCATCATCGAGTCGACACTGGCGCCATCGTCGATGCAGAGCGTCCTGCGGCCTCTCTTTGCGGCCTACGGACTGCGCGAAGGTCGGGAGATTTTGTTAGGCAACTCCCCGAATCGTGTAATGCCGGGCCGTCTCGTCATGCGGCTCACGAACGCGATCAAGATCGTCGGCGCATTGCACCCGGACACAGCCCGGCGCATTGCCCAGCTGTATAGTCGTATCGTCACACACGGCCGATTGCTCGAAACCAACAGTCTCACGGCGGAAGTCGTGAAGACGCTGGAGAACGCATATCGGGACGTGCGCATCGCCTTCGCTGCGGAGCTCGTGCGCTGGTGCGACACGAATGACATCGACTTCTACGCGCTGCGCGAGAGCGTCAACGACCGGCTGGAGGCGACCGATCAGGCTTCGTACGACGGAACAGCGGTTCCGTCAGGCGCATTGCTCGTGCCAACGGTGGGTGTCGGCGGACATTGCCTACCGAAGGACGGAGTTCTTTTGTGGTGGCGCGCACTCGAGCGCGGCATGCTGAGCGAGGCTTCCGTCATCCTTGGCGCGCGAATCGTCAACGACGAATCGCCTGCCGAGACGCTCAAGCTTGGAAGCTCGGTGGGCGTCCGTCTGGCTGGAAAGCGAATCGCCGTACTCGGAGCCGCCTATCGTCCGGATTCGTCCGATACTCGTAATGCGCCATCCCTGGAACTGGCGCTTCTGCTGCGCGGGGCCGGGGCGAGCATCGTTGTGCACGATCCGTACGTGCGCCCTCAAGATGCCAATCTCACGCGCCTCAACCTAACAAGCGCCTTCAGCAACTCGCTGGAAGCAGTGCTCAGCGATGCGGAAGCGATCTTCGTGGGAACCGGTCACGGTGTATATCGCGATCTGCCGCGCGAATTGGCGCAGAAGGCACCTAACGCGAGAGTGCTTGTGGACGCTGCCAATCTCTTCAGAGCCGCTGAGTTCGACGCTATGACGCTGCGCTATGCTGGAATCGGGCGCGGGCGGCAGATGCCAGACCTTGAGCTGATCGAGTCGGTGCTCGCGCAATTTCGGGCTGTCGAACAGGCCGCCGCGAACGAAGTTGGCGAAGTATGTGAGCTGTTGAACGAATACTACGCCGAGAATGCGGACGACGCGATCGAGTTCGAAGTAGTGCAACTGCTCGCGCGCACATGTGCGACAGGCTGCAACATCGTCGATCGCGGTCCCATCGCAACTCTCGGTCCGGAGAGTGGCTTCGTGAGCCGTCTCGCAACGCGCGCAATGGCCAGGTGGGAAATGCGCAACTTTCCGGGAACACTCTCCATGCGCGAGCGACGACGCCCTGGCGCCGAGCGGCCGTTCGTCAAGACGCGAGAG
>DATBKN010000520.1:0-4051 GCA_036555845.1 Gemmatimonadaceae bacterium
GGTACGCGAGGTGTCGCGACACCGTCGGCTGCGGAAGGCCGAGGATCTCGACGATATCGCACACGCAAAGCTCACCCGCGGCGAGGACGTTCAGCACCCGAAGACGCGTGGGATCCGCGAAGCCACGAAAAAGCCGATCGAGCTGCTTGAGCGCCGGCTTAAGAACAGGAAGCGCGAGCATTTAGCCTCACATCCGCTTTAGCGAATATGAGCGCTGCGGTCTTCTCCTGCAAGCACGCTTGACTCTAAAGCGCGCTTCAGGGTTTATCCTGTCGCTGTGTTCGAATGGAGGTCCGCGTTATGACCGTCGGTCAGCTCTCGGCGCGCGCGGAGACCATCGCGAAAGTGCAGGCCATCGATCGTCGCATGGCCGAGTTAGGCGCTCTCAAAGGTGCGCTCAGTTCAGCCCGACATGTGGCGATGACTGTCCCTGTACGCCCACGCCCACCTGCTGCTAGCAAGCGGCTGAATCAGTGAGACAAGAACGGCCGTCCGAGATCGGGCGGCCGTTCGCACGCTCGTATTTCGGCTCGTCAGGTGCGACCTAACAGACAGCCGTCAGATGCTCGCTTGCGCCGCGGCGCGCCGCCTTCATAGTACTCGGGGACTTCGCAGCTGACACGATGTCGATCGCACGCTTGCTCTCGCAATGGCACCAGGGTCTCGCGCTCTTGTGCGCGTTGTGCATTCCCTCGATGGGGTTTGCGCAGGCGCAGGGATCCGGAGCCCATCTCAGTGGCATGGTCTATGACAGCTTGAACCGTCGGCCATTGTCGGGTGCAGACGTTCACCTGCGCCGACTCGGCGACAGCGCGGACAGTGCGAACATCGAGTTCACCGCTATTGCAAATGAACGTGGCGCCTTCGAGTTCAGCGACGTTGCCGTCGGCGACTACCTCCTTGGGTTCTTTCATGTCTCTTTAGACTCGCTTGGCGTCGTTATGCCGATGAGCCAAGTGGAAGTTCGCTCAGGAAGTCCGATTAGCATCGATCTCGCTGTTCCTTCTCACGAGGGAATCATTGCCCTGGTTTGCGGACGCAACTCGATCAGCGACACCACCGGCTTGTTGATGGGCGTGGTACGCACTGCCGAGACCGCAGTGCCCGCTCAACCCAGCGTCGTCGCGCTGCAGTGGGACGAAGTTGTCATCGGAAATGGCGGCGTGCATGGCGAAACGCGGGGGATCACAACGCCAACGCGAAGTGAGGGGTGGTATGCTTTCTGTAATGTCCCCGTGAATGGCGCCATGCAGCTGCGCGCGGCGCACGGCGCGGACACCAGCGGCGCGATAGTCGCGGACCTCATGGCTCGCCAAGTCGTTAGGCGTGACATCTACGTTGGGCCGGCAACTCGCATCGAGCGCGACAGCGCAGTTGTCTGGCGAGGCCCCGCGCAACTCGCAGGAGAAGTTCGAACGTCCAATGGAAGTGCGATCGCCGGCGCAAGCGTCTCCGTAATGAGGAGTGATGCGGTTGCGACGACGAACAGTGACGGCCGCTTCCTTCTGACCGGACTCCCGGCCGGATCGCAGACGCTTGCCGTGCGCGCGTTAGGCTTCATTCCGGCTCGGACAACGGTTCATCTCATGACGGGAGCCGCGCGCAACAATACGCAGGTGTCGCTCACGTCATTGAAGACGTATCTCGATACAATCCGTGTGACGACAACGCGTGTGTACTCGCGCGACATGAATGGATTCGAAAGTCGCAGGCGCGCGGGGCAGGGGCATTTTATCGATCGCGCGCAGATCGAGCGTAGAAATGCCACGCTCCCGAGCGATTTGCTGCAGATGATACCCAGAGTCGAGGTAGCGCAGCCCGGAGTCGGGTTTTTCGGAAAAAGAATTGCGTTTCGAAGTGCTTTCGGCAAAGGCTACTGCCGGCCGGATTTATATGTAGACGGCGTGTTATTCAGGGCAGGGGACATGGAGATCGACGAAATAGTGAACCCGGATCACGTCGAAGCCATCGAGGTGTACACGAGGCCAGGTGTCGCTCCGTTGCAGTTCACAAACAACATGTCCGGCTGCGGTTCGATTGTCGTCTGGCTCCGCAAATAGCGGGCGCATAAGGTCGGACGGCGTTAGGTGATTCGAAGACGCGGTGAAGTCAGGCGTCCCGCGCGTTTCTCCACGCGCCGTACTCTCGCAGATACTCACCAGTCAGGCGACACCGAAAGTGGAGTCACGGGTAAGAGCCTGATCCCCCAAATGCGAGGCAGCATGCGGTGTCGTCTCATCTTGGTTCTGATCTTCGGCGCCCTTCCCGTCGCGATACCGGCGCAGCAACCATCCACCGGCGTGAATCCGATTACCCAATCGTTCAAAGGCTTCGGGTTCTACGGGAATTGGCTCAAGGCCGCTTTCGATTCCATTCCCGCCGCGCGATACGACTTCAAGCCCACGCCGATTCAGCAGTCCGTCGGGTACATCGCACAACATCTCGAGGACGCGAACTACCAGTTGTGTTCTATCATAGGTGGCACAACGCGCACGACGACCGCTAAGGATTCGCTCGCGGACACTGTGAAGGAGAAATGGCCCAAGGACACGCTCGTCGCGAGGTTGTGGACTTCGCTGCTGTACTGTCAGGCTGCCTTCACACGACTGGACGATGCTCGGCTCGCCGAGCTCGTGACAGTCGGACCTCCCGGAGCCACGCGGACGTTTCCCCGCGCGCGCTACGTCATGCTCTTTATTACGGACTTGGCTGAGCACTACGCGCAGATCGCCGCGTACATGCGCGCAATGGGCATGGTGCCACCGTCGGCTCTGCCGCCACCAAAGAGTTGAGCCACGCGCGGCAATGAGTGGCGCCTAACCAGGCGCCGAACGCGAATTCGTTAGGCGGCAACCCTGGCGCTACAATCGCGACGCCGTCCTGAGGCCGGACCTGCACGACGCGCCCTGAGGGACTTGAACCCCCAACCTTCTGATCCGAAGTCAGATGCTCTATCCAATTGAGCTAAGGGCGCTCGTACTCGTGCGGCAGGGACAAAACTAACCCGCCTCTTCGCGTTGGTTACAGCGCTCAACCATCTCACGCGGGCACTGGTCTCGCCATATGGTTGTTGTCTAGCCTCTAGCCCCTAGCCCCTAGCCCCTAGCAACTAGCCCCATGCGCTCCTTACTGGTCTGCCTCACGGCAATCGGCCTTGCGGTGCCGTTCGTCGTCCAAGCCCAGATCCCCGAGAAATTCACCAACCTCCAGTTCTTCCCCAAGGACATCCCGCGCGACACGCTCGTCGCGAAGATGCGCGGCATCACAGCCGCCCTTGGCATCCGCTGCAATTACTGCCACACCGGTGGCACCGGTCAGTCACTTGAAGGCGTCGACTTCGCCTCGGACGACAAAGTCGAAAAGAAAAAGGCGCGCGAAATGATGAACATCGCGAAGCGCATCAACACCGAGCTCCTCGCGAATCTCCCTGACCGTGAGTCGCCGGTCGTCAACGTTGAATGCGTGACGTGCCATCGCGGTCTGCCGATTCCGCGCACGCTCGCAAGTGAGCTCGTGAACGTCGCGACAACCAAAGGCGCTGATTCCGCCGTCGCATTCTACAGGAAAGCCCGTACGGATCATTCGGACGACGGCGCATACGACCTCACCGAGCGAACCGTGAGCCAGGCAGCAGGGACACTCGTTGAGCGCGGCAAAACCGCCGAGGCTATCGCGCTCCTCGAAGTAAACGCTGAGCTGTTCCCGAAGTCCGCGCGCGCGCTGAACCAACTTGCCGCAGCGCACGAGGCCGCCGGGCATAAAGACGCCGCGATCGAGGCTTACAAAAAGGTGCTCGCGGTGGCGCCTAACGATCGGCAGGCCCGCGCCCGTCTCACCGCGCTGGGAGCCCCGCCGCCGCAATGATCGCGTAGCGGTACACGCTGGCACGCTTCGCGCACATGCTGCAAACGTGCGCGCAGCGTTTGTTAGGCGAGCTCGTCCGATCTCGTCGCCTGCGCGATTGGAGGCGATATGATCGACTTCGTACGGACAATTGCATCGCGTACGTCGGCCCTGATGCCGCGTCGCGCAAATAATAACGGCCAGGAAG
>DATBKN010000521.1:0-13251 GCA_036555845.1 Gemmatimonadaceae bacterium
GTTCATTCCGCACCCCGTCGTAACCGGCTTCACGAGCGGGATCGCTGTCGTGATCTTTTCGAGCCAGGTAAAGGACTTCTTGGGGCTGCGGATGGGCGAAGTTCCAGCCCCTTTCCTGCAGAAGTGGGCAGCTTTCGGCCAGAACCTAACGAGCGTGAACCCGTGGGCTCTAGCCATTGCGGCGCTCTCCCTCGTGGTCATCGTGCTCTGGCCGCGCGTGAGCCGGCGGCTGCCTGGCGCGTTCGTGGCCATCGTGCTCACGTCGGCGCTCGTCAGCTTGTTCGATCTTCCCGTCGAAACGATCACCTCGCGCTTCGGGGAATTGCGCGCCACGCTGCCGCGTCCCGTCATCCCCAACCTTTCGCTCGATGACACCCTGCTGCTCGTCGGGCCCGCGTTCAGCATCGCCTTGTTAGGCGCGATCGAGTCGCTGCTGTCGGCCGTCGTGGCGGACGGCATGATTGGCGCGCGGCATCGATCAAACATGGAGCTGATTGCGCAGGGCGTCGCCAACATTGCCTCCCCACTCTTCGGCGGTATCCCGGCGACGGGCGCGATCGCGCGAACAGCGACGAACGTGAAGAACGGAGGACGTACGCCGATCGCCGGGATGACGCACGCGCTCGTCCTCCTGCTCATCACCGTACTCTTCGGCCGCTGGGCAGGCCTCATCCCGCTCCCCGCGCTCGCTGCCATCCTGGTCGTAGTCGCGTACCACATGAGCGAGTGGCGCACCTTCCACGCTGAACTGAAAGCGCCGAAAGGAGATGTCGCCGTACTCCTCGCCGTTTTCGGCCTAACGGTGTTGGTGGATTTGACGGTCGCGATTCAGGTCGGCATGGTGCTCGCGTCCTTCCTCTTCATGCAGCGCATGGCCGAGGTCACCAACGTCACCGCGGTTACGAAGGAGCTGCGCGAACGCGGTGGCGATGACCCGGACGAGGAGGCGGGCAGCGTCCGGGAGATTCCTGAAGGCATCGAGATCTACGAGATTTCAGGCGCGTTCTTCTTCGGCGCGGCCGAGACCTTCAAAGACACGTTAGGCCTCGTGGCGAAGAAACCCAAGGTGCTGATCCTGCGCATGCGCGACGTGTCGCTGCTCGATTCGACCGGAGTGCGCGCGCTGCGCGATGTCGTGCATCGCAGCAAGAGGGAAAACGCGCTCGTCATCATATCCGAGGTGCACGCGCAGCCGGCAATCGTCCTGGATCGCTCCACGCTCAGGACGGAGCTCGGCCCCGACAATGTCGTCATGACGCTGGAGGATGCGCTCGCTCGCGCCCGCGCATACCTCGCGACTCGGCTGCCAACACCTCCGATGGGAACGCCCGTTGGAGGACCACCCTAACCGCGCAGTGCGGCGACTTTTCGGTCGTCCAGGCGGCCCAGAAGTCGCAGCAGGCCATCCAGGATCGTGAGCGGGTGCGGCGGACAGCCTGGAATCCACAAATGCACTGACATGGAAGGTGGAATTCCGACGATCTCTGGGCTTCCCTGAAACGGCCCTCCGCTGATCGCGCACGCACCCACAGCGATCACGAGGCGAGGGTCCGGCATCGCGTCATACGTCGCTTGCAGTGCATGACGCATGTTGCGATTCACCACTCCGGTGATGACGATGCCGTCTGCGTGGCGCGGCGAGGCGACGAACTCGACGCCGAAACGCCCCAGATCGAAAACGACGTTGCCGAGCGCGACGAGCTCTCCCTCACAGCCGTTGCAGCTGCCGGCGACAACGGAGCGGAGGCGCAGGGACCGTCCGAACACGCGCTGCATCTGCGCGCCGAGCGAATGCGCGAGCTGCACCTCGTCTCGCGCGCTGCGCAGCGCTTCAGCCGATGACGCAGCCATGCGATGGTCGTGGCTGAACCTAACGCCGCAGCCGGTGGCGCCGACGGCTTCTTCCGGCGCGAACAAGCACGCGCCGAGGTCGAGGGTGGCGCGACCATCCGCACCGTTTCTGATGAGCGACGTCGGACAGTCCGCGCGACCCGCGGGACATTGGCCCTCGCCGCAAGCACCACACTCGAGGAGCGGCCGACCGCGATACCGCTCCGGGAAGGCGGGAGCCATTTCCGGGAACGGGATCGTCTGCGTCCCTTGTGCCAGGCGCGTGCGGAGAAACTCGAGCATCGTGCCTAACGTCGGTGAGGGCTAAAGGTCGTGGCCAGCATAGGACAGGTTGAAGCTCTTGTTGCACAGCGGAAAGTCGGAGATCTGATTGCCGAGCATCGCGAGCGCGAGCGCGTCCCAATTATGGAATGACGGATCGACAACCTTGTGTCGTCGAACGGCTCCGTCGCCATCGGTTAGAACCACATGAGCCACTTCTCCCCGCCAACCTTCCTCCAGCGCCACGACGAGCTCGTTAGGGCGCAGCGACTGGCACTCAGCGCGGAGTGCACCGCGCGGGAGCGCAGCGACCTGCTCGCGCACGAACTCCAGCGAGCGCTGAATCTCCACCCAGCGCACCAGTGCCCGAGCGAAGACATCGCCGGCCCACGCGGTGGCCATCGGGATCTGCGCGAATCGAAACACCCCGTACGGGTGGTTGAAGCGCACGTCGCGGTGGACGTCGCATGCGCGGGCAACGGGACCCACAAAACCGTGCGTTAGGCACGCTTCGCGTCTTATCACCCCGACGTCTTCCAGACGTGACTGCACGGATGCCGTGCCGAAAAACAGCTCCGCGACCGGCCGCAGCTCGACTTCCAGGCGCCTCACTCGCTGATCGATCTCCTGCGCCATTTCTGGTGTGATGTCGAACGTCACGCCCCCCGGACGCACGAGCCCGCGCCCGTTTCGATTGCCTGAAAGCGTCATCAACAAGTTCAGACACTCACCGCGAAGGCGTCCGAAGTACGCGGCTCCGGGTTGGTATGCGATGTCGCCGGCAATCGCACCAAGGTCGCCGACATGATTCGCGACCCGCTCGAGCTCGAGGGCGATCCCCCGAATGCTCTGCGCCCGAGCGCTCTTGTGGCTGCGCGCGAGGGCCTCGAGCGCACCGCAGCACGCGCTCGCATGGGCAATGACAGTATCTCCGGCGATCGATTCGCTAACGAACACCGCACGCCGCCGCTCCTGCGTCTCGAGCAGCCGTTCAACGCCGCGATGCTGATAGCCGAGCACGATCTCGAGAAAGAGCACTTCTTCGCCGTGCGCCTGAAAGCGGAAATGCCCCGGCTCGATGATCCCGGCGTGCACCGGTCCGACCGCGACCTCGTGCACTTCTTCTCCGTCGATGCGATGAAAGTCGTATTCCGCCAAGAGCGGCGCGCGCGCCATCCACGCGTTAGGCGCCTGGTCCGGCGCGTGGCGTCGCACCGGTTTGAGCCACGGATGACCGTCGGGCGTGATGGCGCACTGCTCCGCCAACTCGCGCTCGAAGCGTGATGCCTGTGGACAGTCGACCGAAAGGGCGTCGTAGCGATCACCGACCACGGCTGTCAGCGCGCCGAGGCTCCCGCGCTCATCGTCGGCGAGAACCGCGATCAGACGCAGTCGGTCGGCACCTTCCGACGTCCCAAAGAGCGCGACGATCCGCCAACCGTCACGGACCGCACCGATGATTGATTCGCGGAACGTCGCAGCCCCGAACTCAGGGAGCGAGCCTAACGCGACAGATCGGCGGTTGCCAAGCGGCGCCAGGGACCAGTCGCTCACGGAGCGTGCCCCCCAAGCACCGCCGCCGCGCGCGCGAGCGCGTCAGCGAGCGGCGCGGGTATGTACACGCCGAGCAACAGCACCATCGCCGCGAGCAGCGCCGGCGCCACGACGAGCGACGCGCGTTCCGTGGAGCCACCACCCCCGCGCGCAGCGTGGCTCGGGACAGGCTTGCCATACGCCAGCTCCAGGATCATTCCGGCGATGCCGACGAATATCACAACCAGCAAGAGGATCGTGCTCGCTGCGATCCACGGGTGCTGCTCGGTGAACGCCGCTCGCAGGATCGTGAATTCGCTGATGAACAGGCCGAACGGCGGCGAACCTGTAACGGCGAACAAACCGATGACGAGCAACGCTCCGGACGCGGGCAGGATCCGCAGCAAGCCGCGAATCTCGCTGGCGACCGAGGTGCCCATAGCCAGCACAATGTTCGCCGCCGTGAGGAACATGAGCCCCTTCGCAAGGCCGTTGTTCAGCGTGTGAAGCACGGCACCGTACGCACCAGCGCCACCGAGACCGAGGCCCAATACCAGAATACCCATGTGCTCAACGCTGGAGTAAGCGAGCATGCGCCTAACGTCGCCCTGACCGACGATGAAAGCGGCGGCGATAACGAGCGACGTTAGGCCGAGGCCAATCAGCACGGGACGCACGAATGCGCCCTGCCCCGCGGCGAAGGCGATCGCCGTTACCCGCGCCAGGCCGAGAAACGCGCAGCTCGTGAGCGCCCCCGCCATGAGACCCGCGACGTGACCAGGCGCTTCACCATACGTGTCCGGCTTCCACGCATGCATCGGAGCAAGACCCATCTTCGTGCCGAATCCGATCGCCACAAAAACAAACGCCGCCCGCAGCCACGCAGGATCGAGCTGACGCGCGTGCTGGATCATGTCGCCGAAGACGAGCGGCCGTCCTCCCTCAGCACCGGTCGGCTGAGCCGTCGCGAGAAGAAAGATGCCAAGCAGCGCAAAGGCGATCCCGACTGACGAAAGCACGAGGTACTTCCACACCGCCTCGAGCGATCGGCGGTCCCGGCGGTCGAAAACGAGAGGAGCGATGGCCAGCGTGGTCGCTTCCATGCCGATCCACAGCAGAGCCAGGTGATGGCTCAGCGTAACCAACGATGCAGCTGCGAGAAAGGCGAGAATGCAGCTCTCGAATGCGCGCCCGCGTCGCCCACCACGCGCACGCTGTTCCGCATGATATCCGACGCTGTAATGCGCCACGGCGAGGAAGAGGATGCTCACCAGCGTAAGCACGATGCGGCCAAGTGCGTCCGCTGCGAGCCATCCGCTCGCCGCGACAGCGTGGTCCCCCTCAATCCAGATGGCCGCCACAAGCAGCAGGTGCACGACGCCGCACGTGATCAGCACGCGCGATCGAGCGCGCCCGCTGCGCAACCAATACGCAAGCCCCGCGCTCAGCGCCGGAATCACTACGAGCGCGAGCGGGATCATGCGGCGATCGGAGCGGTGTTCACTCGTGCAGTTCCGTTAGGCGTGCAGCGGAGATCGAGTCGAACTCGCGATTGATGTGAAAGACGACGATTCCCATGATGAATACGCCGACGAACACGTCGAGCAGCACACCCGCCTCCACGAGGAACGGCACTCGGCGCGCTTGCGTCAGACCGAAGAGATAGATCCCGTTCTCGAGCATCAGGTAGCCGACGACCTGCAGGAGCGCCTTGGCGCGCGTGATGAGCACGGTGAGACCGATCATGACGGTCACCAGCGCCGTCGGAATCAGCAGTTCCGCCTCGCCGCCGCGCATGGGGAGCACGTTGGCGACAGCGAATGCCACGGCGAGAGCCGCGATTCCCAGAGCGATCGATGCCGTGTATCCGATCAGCGGCTCGACTTCACGCCTAACGGCGGCTTCGCGAATCGCCCAGCGCAGGAAGGCCGGCAGGACGATCGCCTTGACGGCCACGGTGCCTAAGGCGAGCCCCACGGCGTGGCGCGTCAGCGATTCATCGATGACCAGCGGGAGGAGACCGAGCAGCAGCCCCTGCAGCGCGACTGCCCGAATGCACGAGCTCAGTCGCGACGTACCGAGCACGGCGAAGTCGGACAGGACGACTAGAAAGAGAATGAGCTCGGTGAGCGATGTCATCGCGTCGCTACCGCAGGAGCAGGATGAGCCCGAAAAGTCCCAGCGCCGACCCGCTCGCGATGAAAAGCGGCACCTTGCTCAGTCGCAGCCGGGCCATCGTCGACTCGACCACCCCTACGAGTATTCCGACGCCGATAATGCCGGCGCCTAACAACGCAATCGCGCTCCAGGGCGGCAACGTCGATCGTGGCACGAGGATGTCGACGATGATTGCGGCGAACAGGCTGAGCTTCACGGCATGCGCGTAGAGAACGAGCGCGAGATCCGGACCGCTGGTATCGAGCAGCATGACCTCATGCACCATTGTGAGCTCGAGGTGTGTCGCGGGGTCGTCTACGGGGACTCGCGCACACTCCGCGAGCATCAGGACGAAGATGCTTCCTGCCAGAAGCACCATCGTGGGTGCCACGGCGCCCCAGCGAAGCCACAGCTCGGCGCCCAGCATTCCGCTGAGACTGAGCGCGCCGCCGGCGACGCTCAGCGCGACAAACGTGACGAAGAGGCCAGGCTCGACGAGACTCGCGAACGTGACGTCGCGACTTGCTCCCATACCCTCGAAGCTGGAGCCAGTGTCCAACGCACCGAGCACCATGAAGAAGCGGCCGAGCGCCAGCAACCCGGCGAAGGCGGCAAAGTCCCCCGCAAACGACAGCAGCGCCCGCTGACCGTTGAGCGGAAGGAGAGTGCTCGCGAGCAGCGTCGTGGCAAGCACGACGAGCGGCGTTAGGCGGAAAACCTCGGTCGTTGTGATGCTGTAGACGGCTCCCTTGAGCGAGAGCTTTCGCAGATCGGCGTAGAGCTGCCAGACGCGCGGACCGCGGCGGCCGGTCAGGATCGCGCGCGTCTTGCGCGCGATGCCGAGGATGAGCGGCGCGGCCACCAAGAGCACGCCTAACGCGGCTAGCTGCCACAGAAGGCGGGCCGCCGTCATGCGAGGGCGAGATAGGCGAGGAGTACCAACAACGCGACCATGACATACAGCAGATAGACATAGAGGCGCCCCTGCTGAATAGGCCGCAGACGCAGCGCCGTGCGATGCACACGGTCCCACGCGGGAAGCACCAGGCGGTCGAGCACGAGGTCGAGCGCGTGCGAGCTGTACGAGCTCGGCGTGCGCTCTTCCACGACGCCACCGATGCGTCCGAACGTCGATAGCAGCGGATCCGCGAATGACGACGCCGTATACTGCATGCGCGGCGACGTTCCTTCGAAACCGCAGGACCAGGTTTCTTCAGAGCGGATTTCACTCCGCCGCATCAGCCAGCGGCGCAGCGCAAAGACAAGGGCGACCAGGAGGATCAGTGCGACAGCGACGGCTCCGACCCACTGCCCCGCGCGCGCGACCGCCACCGCGTCTGGCAAAGTGGCGCCCAGTTCCGGCGCGACGTTGACTGCAACGGCCATTGCGGGAATGATGCCTAACGCGGGCACGACACCGAGCAGCACGCAGGCGGCCGCGAGAACCCCCATCGGTGCGAGCTGCCCGCGGTCACCCTCGTGAGCCGTTTGCGCCGCCACGCTGCGCGGCGATCCCAGGAAAACGACGCCGACCACCTTCGCGAAACACGCCAGGGCCAGCGCCCCGATGAGCGCGAGAGCCGGCACGCCGAGCACGGCGAGCCGTAGCAGATCTTCGCTCTGCGCGGCGCGGAAGAGGCCTTGATACACGAGCCATTCGCTCACGAAGCCGTTGAGCGGTGGCAGACCGACGATGGCCGTCGCACCCACTGTGAATGTGAGCCCGGTGAACGGGAGGCGTCGGGCCAAACCGCCAAGCTTGTCGAGATCGCGCGTCCCCGTTGCATGATTTACGACGCCGGCGCCGAGAAACAGCAGGCTTTTGAAGAGCGCGTGATTCACCGTGTGCAACAATGCTCCCGTGTATCCGATGAGCGCGAGCGCAGGGTAGCCGTACCGAATGCCTAACGCGCCCAGCCCGAGTCCCATGAGAATGATCCCGATGTTCTCGACGCTGTGATACGCCAGCAGTCGTTTGATATCGTGCTGCGCCAGTGCCCAGAGCACGCCAAGCACGCCGGACACGGCGCCGAGCAGCAACACGATCCAACCCCACCACAGCGGCGGCGCCGCACCGAGGAGGCTGAGCACTCGGAACATGCCATAGATCCCCATCTTGATGACGATTCCGGAGAGAATCGCGGAACCGTGCGGCGGAGCCGCGGCGTGCGCCGGAGGAAGCCAGAAGTGGAATGGCACGAGGCCGGCCTTGAGCCCGAAACCGATCAGCGCCAGCGCGAGAATCGCCGTGCCCTGGTTAGGCAGGTTCGGCGCAGCAGATGCCAGCGCCGCGAACGACCAGTCGCTCGTGTGCGCGCTCCAGGACGCGAACATGGCGAACAGCGCAAGAGTGCCAGTGTGCGTGGCGACGATGTAAATGAGTCCAGCACGGCGGACAGCGGCGTCTTCGTCGTCGGTCACGATGAGCAAGTACGACCCGATCGCCATGAGCTCCCAGGCGATGAGGAACGGGACGATCGATTGCGCCATGACGACCAGCGCAAGAGCGGCGACTAGGAGCGCGAGCACGCTGTGCGCGAACCACACGGGCCGATGCGGCCGTTGCGCCGCCATGTAGCTCGTGCCGAAAACGACGGCCGCGCCGCCGATCAGCGCGATGGCGAGCAGAAACACCGCGGAGAGGCGATCGATCGCGAAGATCCAGTCGCCACCCGGTGTCGTCGCAGGCACGACGAGCGAGGCACTATCGCGGGCACCCAGAACATAAACCGCCGCGACACCTAACGTGACGCAGCCAGTGAGCCCCGCCGACGCAAAGACGCGATCACCCCATGCGTGACGCCGCAGCGACCACGACGCGATGGCCGCCGTTAGCAAAAGAGCAAGCCCGACGAACGCCGCGGCGATCAGACGCCCGCCATAGCGGCTGCCATGCCGGCGTTAGGATTCCGCATGCTCGTCGTCCGTCGTTCGGCGACGAGCGGGGGTTGCGTACGAACCCGTCGTGCGGGTCAGCTCGATCATCTCGATCCGTCCGAGAATGTCCGCCGCAGGCGCCCGATTCCGGAGCATGACACGCAGGTCCTCGTCGCGCAGCACAAATCCCAGCTGTCCCAGGATGCGAAGGTGCACTGGAACGGTGGGGCTCACCACCAAGAACACCGCATGCACAGGCTTCCCGTCGATTGCCTCGAAGTCGACCGGATGCCTCAGCAAGCACAGCGTGACAAACGGTTGCTCGACGTGCAGGACGATCGGATTGCGCACGTGGGGGATCGCAATCCCGTCGCCGATCCCGGTGGAACCCATCGCCTCGCGAGCTTCGAGCACGCTGAGCAGGGCATCACGATTTTGCTCGGCAGGTAGCGGCAAGCGCGCAACGAATTCACGCAGAACGCTCATCTTGTCGGGGGCGTCGATGTCGTGAAAAATGCCACCCGCCCGAAGCAGCTCCGAGAGGGCCGGCACGTTATCGGGGGCTCGACGCGCGTGCTCCAGGAGGCTGCGAGACACGTGCACGCCATGCTCGACGGCCCATTCCCAGAGCTCGACGGCGTTGAGGTACATCCGCTCGTTAACGTGATGCACCGGAAGATCGCGCTCAGATATCCAACGGCGCGCAATCGCCTCGCTCACTCCCAGGTAAGCGGCGGCTTCGCGCACTGTGAGCTGCATCGGTACGCGCAAGGTATTCCAACCCAAGCGCGCGCGTCAACGCCTAACGGCGGTCAGTCAGCTATGCGTTGTCGCTGAGGACGCGGCGCAGTTGCGGCGCGCTTATGTGCCCGGCGGCAGTGCGCGACGGATATCTCGCGCGCCGGACGCGACACCGAGCCCAACGCTGAGCGCGAACGCTGTCGCTGTACCGATGCCGACGATGGGTAGCAGCCCCACGACAAACAGGCCGACCGCTCCAGCGCCGACTCCAGCCACGAGCGGAGTGAGCGGGTTATTGACTGCATCGACATATCGCAGGCGGTTGCGCACGAAGTTGCGCGCCGCCGAAAAACCAAAGATTGCAACGGCACCGGCCGCGACAACGCTGATTAGAAAGGGGATCATTGCTGGTCCGAGCTACGAGGAATGTCGAATCGTACGCCCGAAGCATGGCTTCAGTTTCGCCGGCGCGCCACGTTTACAGGGTCGCAGTCCTACGGGACCTCTCCCCCGAACGTCAAGCTGGAGCATGCGCGCCGCATACATCGCTCGATTCGGAGAACCGAACGGCCTGGAGATTCGCGACGTGCCGGAACCGCAGGTGCCGGCGCGTCACGTTCTCGTGCGCGTGCGTGCGGCGGGGCTCAATCGTGCCGACTTGATGCAGCGGGCGGGCAAGTATCCGCCGCCGGCGGATGTTCCAAAAGAAATACCCGGCTTGGAATTCGCCGGTGAAGTCGTTAGGTGCGGCGACGGCGCCTCGCGCTGGCGTGAAGGCGATCGCGTTTTCGCGATCACGGGAGGCGGCGCCCAGGCAGAGTACGTCAGTTCGCACGAGGACATGCTCGCGAGCGTCCCCGGCCGGCTGAGCGACGTCGAGGCAGGCGCGGTGCCCGAGGCGTATATCACAGCGTACGATGCGCTGATCGGTCAGGCCGGGCTCAAGGCCGGAGAGCGCGTGCTCATTCACGCGGTCGCGAGCGGCGTGGGTCTTGCCGCCGTGCAGATTTGCCGCGCGTGGGGGGCGATTCCATATGGGACGTCGCGCACCGAAGCCAAGCTCGATCGCGCGCGCAGCATCGGATTGGAGGCAGGCGTCGCGTTAGGCAGCGATCCCGGTGCCATTCTGGCGCGCGGCGCGGCGTGGACGGGCGGCGTCGGCTTCGACGTCGTGCTGGACCTTGTCGGCGGCGATTACGTCAGCCCAAGCCTGGAGGTGCTCGCGCCGCGCGGCCGGCTCATGCTGGTGGGCACAATGGCAGGCTCACGCGCGAACGTGGATTTGCGGCGCATTCTGGGGATGCGCCTAACGCTGCGGGGGACTGTCCTGCGCGGGCGGTCGTTGCAGGAAAAGATCGCGGCGATGCGCGCCTTCACCGACGAGGTCGTCCCGCGGCTCGCCAATGGTACGCTGGCGCCGGTGATCGATGCGACGTATCCGCTGGCGCAGATAGACGCGGCGTACGCCCGACTCGAGTCCAATAGCACGGTGGGCAAGGTGGTCCTGACGATCTGAAGCTGCTGACAGCCGCTGTCTGATCGCCGCTTCAGCGCGCCGGCTCCGCGACGATTGCCAGCCACGTTCCATTCGGCGACACCGCCAGACGCGTCACCTTGCCCGCGACAGTCGAATCCAGCCCGCCAATCGCGTGCCAGATGGCGTAGTTAGGCTGCGCCGCATTCGGCTGCCAGACCATGATCGTTCCCTTGCCGTCGCTCGTGATCAATTCGCCGCGTGGCGTCCATGCGTAATCTTCCACGGCCGGAGGGAGCGGCGCGAGTTGCGTATGCTGGAGCGTCGCGGGATCGAGCGAGCGGACCCACCACTGCGTCGAATCCGTCTTGTCCACGAACGAGATTCGGCTGCTGGACGGGATTCGGTGCAGTGAGCGCCCGATCGACGACGCGATCGTATCGACGCGCAGCGCATCGATGTTGCCGACCTGCAGCGTGGCAGGCCGTCCGAGAACGAACATCGCGACGATCGAGTCGTTGGCCCAGGCGTAATAGCCGACCGGCTTGACCTTGTCGATCACGAGGCACGGGCGACCGCCGCCTAACGGGAAGCGCCAGAGGCGCTGCGTGGAATCGCGCTCCACGCGCACGACGCTCAGCGCGCGCTTGTCTGGTGTGACAGCCGCGGAGTATTCGCTTTCCGGCGTACGCGTGACTTGCGAATGGCGGTAGCTGGTGAGGTCGACCTTCCAGATGTCACTCTGGCCGTCGCCTCGGTTCGACGTGTAATACAGCGTGCGGTTGTCCAGCGAAAACGCCGGCTGGTTGTCGTAGCCGACGCGGCGCGTGATGTTGCGCACGGCGCCGATCGTTAGGCGCCCCCCGCTGCGCACAAGCCGGGTGAGGTAGATGTCGGTACCTGGCGGCGTCGGCGTCTGAGCCGAGACGCCAGTCGACCCCGCGACGATAAGTGCCAGCAGAGCTACGCGACGCATGCAGAGATGCTGCTCGGTCGAACGCTCACTTGCAAGGTCGAAAAGAAGAGCCATTCGGATGACGCGGAACGGCGGATTGTACGAGCCAAGCAGCAGGAACAGAGCCGAGTTCCTCACATGCGCCGTTCAGGTAGGCAGGCGCATGTGCTCTCTCAAAAGAAAGGAACGCTTTTAGGAGGCCGCGGCGGACGTGATGAAGTGGTCTGGTTGTGAAAAAGGAATTCGGTCTATCCGAATGTCAGCGTAATCCGAACGGCTCTTCCTCTTGACGCTTATGGCTGTTGCTATTCACGGTCAGGACTGGTCAATCGCGCTTCGCGGGCGGAAGGCCGGCGCTCAGGGCGAGGACGATTCGCTCAGTCTGGCGCTCGTTAGGGGAAACGACGACGGCAGCCAGGTTGTTCGACGTCACAAGGACAGCCGGATCGCTCCACGTGTACGTCCCGCCGCGCGGCGCAACCGTCGCCGAGTCGATGCGCTCCGTATCCCGTTGCCGGGCTGCCTGGTCCGGATAGAGGAATACGTGGATCGTCGATTGCGTCGTCTTGTACGTCTGTCCCTCCACGCTGAACATTGGAATGCGTGCCGGCGCGTCGTCCTTTTTGAGTACCAGGCCCGCGTGCTCGAGTCGATCGAGCACGTTGCACGGTCGCCAGGCTCCGGATTTGGGACAGGACGTGTCCGCGCTCGCGCCGCCTGTCTGTTGCGTCGCTGCGGTAGCCCCGCTCGTGCTATCGCGTGCCGGCACCGTGTCGCGTGCGCACGCCGCAACCGCGACCACTGCCACGAAAAACCGGAGCGCGCGCGACTCGTTAGGAAACGAGATCCGATTCCACATTCGCCTGCAAGACGAAGCGCGGAATCGCCGCGTCGAACTCCGTACCGTCGTCGCGTACGAAGTGATACGTCCCTTCCATGTGCCCGGCGGGGCTCTTGAGCCGACACCAGCTGCTGTATTCGTGAACAGCGCCGGCGCTCAGGAAGGGCTGCTCGCCGACGACGCCCTCACCCTCGACTTCAGTGTCTTCCCCAACCGAGTCGTGAATGTACCAATGACGCGTGAGCAGCTGAGCGGCGCCGGTCCCGACGTTCTCGATGCGCACGAAGTATGCGAACACGTAACGATGCTCACGCGGTTCGGACTGCGTGGGAAGAAACACCGGACGCACCGTGATGCGGATGCCCGCCGTCTCGCGATAGAAGAACGACTTCGCAGTCACGCGGCGCAACGTAGCATGCGTGCCAAAATGGAGCTACCACCGCGACGGTCGCCGTTGGATATATCAGCGCTTCGGCCAAACTCCGCCTCAGAGGTTACGCACGAATGAACGCAGATGAGATCGACTACCGTCTGATCGGCGATGACTTGCAAGGCGTCATC
>DATBKN010000522.1:0-2416 GCA_036555845.1 Gemmatimonadaceae bacterium
GGCGAACTGCTATTGCAGCCCATCGACTGGGGATGCGATTCTCTTGGGAGGTCGCCGATCGGGAGCTCACATGCCTAGATGCGTGCTGCTTGTCGCGCTATACGCGTTTGTGTCGCTGCCTGCGGCCGCCCAGTCGCCATCACCCACACCGTGGGGAGACCCTGACCTGCAAGGCACGTGGGACTTCACGACCATTACTCCGCTGCAGCGTCCGCCGGAGCTGGCCGGGAAAGAGTTCCTGACCGAAAGCGAAGCCAGGGCGCTGGAAAAACAAATCAACCAGCAGCGAGTACAGACCGAAGAAGTCTCTCCTGGAGCGTTGGGTGGCGTGCCGCGGCCGGAAACCGATCCCGGTATCTACAACCTGGCGTGGTGGTGGGAGCCGAATGGCCGCCGGCTGGTCGGTACGCGGAGGACGTCGCTGGTCATCGATCCACCGGATGGACGCGTTCCGGCCCTGACGCCTCGAGCGCAGGCGATCTCGAAAGCACGCGACGAGGCGCGCGAGCTGCGTCGTGCGCCGAGTGATTTGCCGCTGGCCGAGCGCTGCATCATGGGATTCAACTCCGGTCCGCCGATGGTGCCTGGACCGTACAACAATCTGGTCCAGATCTTTCAGAGCCCTGGTTACGTGGTGATCGTCAACGAGATGGTGCACGACTCACGCATCGTGCCGCTCGATCAGCGGGCGCATCTCGGCGACGCATTTCGATTCTGGGCCGGCGACTCACGCGGCCGCTGGGAGGGCGACACGCTGGTTGTGGAGACGAGAAATCTGACCGAACACGGCACGGGCACGTTCGGTGTTCCCGGCTTGACCGATCGCAACGCACGCGTTGTCGAGCGGTTTACTCGTACCAGCGATCGCGGGCTCGTCTACAGATTCACGATTACGGACCCGACGGTGTTCAGCCAGACGTGGAGCGCGGAAGTGCCAATGACGAGAGTCGATGGGTTCGTGATGGAGTACGCCTGTCACGAGGGCAACTACAGTCTGCCGAACATCCTGGCGGGAGCTCGCGCGGAAGAACGAGCGCGGTAGCCATCTGTCAGCGCGTGGGAACGAGCCGCTTCAGCTCTTCGTGCCAGTTGATGACCACATGCATCTGCGGAGTAGTCGATCCACCGGCCTGGGTTTGTCCCGCGGAGACAACTCCCAGCATGCGGCCATCCGGCATCAGGTCATAGTTCGTCTGGCGCGCTTCAGATTGGTGTCGCTCGCCCGGTAGACCTCGCCCATGCCTCCGGCGCCGATCAGCAGATCAATCTCGTATGGGCCCCAGTCGTGCGCCGGGCGTCAGCGGCATGCGCGGATTCTACGATACGGAACGCAGGCGATGAAGACCGCGGGCTCGCCTCAACGGCCCTCGACGACCTGCCGAAACAATGGTCGAAGGTCGCTCTGGGCCAGTGCCTGCTCCAGCAGGATGAGGGTGTCGTCGATATAGCTCGCATCCAGCCGATCGCCGTACGCCGCAACTATGGCGCGCACGTCCTCGACGTCCTTTGGCCGGCCGGCCAGGATTTTCATCACGATGAGATCCTCCGCCGATGCGAGACGTACAGGCGTGCCTTCGACGTTGCGCTCGTGAACGCGCTCGAAGAACCGGTCCTCGATGCCGGGACTGGCGAGCACGACGTCCAGCGGCAGCGCAGTTGGCGCGTGAACAAAGGGAATCACCCGGGTGCGCTCGGTGAAGTCGGGATGGAAGATGCGGCGCCGAAACCGGTGGTGTTCCAACAATACGGCGAGCTGCTCGTTGGATGTGGTTTCGGGCAGCCTGACGGTGACGTCGACGTCGGCGGTCAGGCGCGCGGCGCCATGCAGAATCGCCGCTTGCGCCCCGAACAGGTACCAGTCGAGACGTGCAAACTGAAACGCGACCGCGAGGTCGGCAAGCAGTTCAGCGACCGGAGAAGGCATGCGCGGCGCAATCGAGCCGTGATCGCAGTGCAAGATGACTGCTCAGATCCGCTTCACGAGCCTCGTCGCTCGGGAAGTCGGGCTGCACGCGGCGGACATGCGCGAGCAGCGCCTGCACGCTGTCCCACAGCGCGTCCGGATTGTCGCGGTACAGCGCGACCCAATAGTCGGCCTTCGCACGAGACGCGCTCTGCCAGTCGCGCGAGACGAACTCGCGAATCGTCCGAGCATCCATGTCTGGATTGTACGCATTTCCGATCCGGCGTATACGTGAGGCGAAGCCTATGACTGCCGACCGAGCGCTGTATTCATCGCTCTTCGCTCGTCGCCGTGCGGGTCGGCGAACAACGCGACTCGCTCGCCGAAGACCATCGTCGGCCAGGTCGTCGGATTGAAGGGCGTCCAAGCTGGGATGCCAGCATGACTGGGATTGCCCGTGCGCGCGAACGACGCCCACGCCTCGCTCATCGCCGTGGCCAGCGGATACCGGTC
>DATBKN010000523.1:0-6988 GCA_036555845.1 Gemmatimonadaceae bacterium
CGCGCTTGCGTTCGCCAAGCTTTCTCTGCTGCACACGCGCATGTACGAGTCCTTCATGGACCACACACCGAAACGGCTCGCGGCCGCGCGCGCCGCCGCCGACTCCGCGATCGCGTTGGACGCTTCTCTCCCCGATGCGCACCTCGCCCTCGGTGCCTATTTCGACGGGACCGATGACATCGCGACAGCGGCCGTGCATTACGGAGTGGCCGAAAGAGCCAGGCCTAACGACGCTATCATGATCGTCTTGACCGCTGCAGCACAGGCGCGTGGCGGTGCCTGGAACGACGCACTCGGCCGCTTTGCCCGCGCTGCGGAGCTCGACCCGCGAGCAACTCGCGTTCAAATGGCAGCGGCGGAGGCGTTTGGGATGGCGCGCGACTACACGAACGCGCTCCTGTACGTCGAACGCGCGATCGCGGCCGATTCCGACAACATCGACGCCTACGTCATGAAGACGCGCGTATTGATGGTCGCTGGCGATTGGCCGCGGGCGCGCGAGGTCGGGCGCAGAATCCTTCAACGGTTCGGTGCAGAGCGGGCTGCCGGAACTGAGTTTTTCGACTCTACACTCCCGGCGCTCGACACAACTGACCTGCTCGTGCTCGAGCGCGTACCGCTATCGGCATTCGCCGGGAACCAAGTCATCTATCACTTCTGGCGCACGCAGCTCTTCGAGCGCTGGCAGCCGCAGCGAGCGCGTGCTCATGCCGACACACTCCTGCGTGTTGGGCAAGCGTTGATCGCCGCAGATCCGAACAATCGCATTATTCGCGGCGGAAGCGGCTGGTCGAACGCGTTCATCGGCAATCGCGAACGTGCACTCACAGATAGCCGCAAAGCGCTGGAGCTGGCGACGCAGGCGCGCGATGCGTACGCCTTCGCAGAAACAGGGCAGTACGTGGCGTACACGTACCTGCGGCTCGGCGAGTATGACGCCGCACTGGACTTACTCGATCAACTGCTACGCTCTCCCTCGTGGTTGTCGCCGCAGTGGCTCAAGAACGATCCGCTGTGGGCGCCGCTGAAAGCGAATCCGCGCTTCCAGCTCCTGGTCCGGACCTAACGTTTAACGAAGGCGCTACGCCTGGCTGTCAGGCGCTGCGCAGCACATTCGCCGGGTTATTGCGCACCGCCTGCGCGGCGGGAACGATGCACGCGAGCAGGGCTGCCACGAGCACAAGCAACGTGCCAATCGCGTACGTCGAAGGATCGAAGCGCGAAATCCCAAAAAGCGATGCCTGAAGCAGCCTGACGAGCAGCGCCGCGCCGAGCACGCCTAACGTGCTCCCGGCCAACGCCAGCCTCGCTCCGTGCTTGAGCACCAGGCCGCGCACGCTCTGATGCGTCGCCCCCAGGGCCATACGCACCGCAATCTCACGCCGTCGTTCCGTCATGGAATGACTCACCACGCCGTATGTGCCGACGAGCGCGAGCACGAGCGCGAGCGCGGAGAAGCCTAACAACAGCGTCATCACGAAGCGTCGCTCCCGTGTCGAGAGCTCGAGCAGGTTGTCCGCTGTTGTCAATTCATCGACCGGGAGCCCGGGGTTTACCGCGAGCAGCACATTGCGCATGTCGGCGAACAGTGTCGCCGGCGCACGGTCGCTCTTGACGACGAACATCATGACCCCAGTCGGCTGCTGTGCCGTGGGGAGGAACACGGACGGCTTCGGCGCTTCCTGCAGCCCGGCGTGACGCACATCGGCGACAACGCCGACAATCTCGCTCTCCTTGGGCGGTCCGTAGAACGATACGCGGATTCGCTCACCCACCGCTCGACGCCCGGCGAAATGCTCGCGCACGAGCGCTTCATTCACGATCACCACAGGACTCGAGCTCGTATCGTCGAACTGCGTGAACATGCGTCCGTCGCGCAGTGGAATGCCTAACGTGCTGAAGTAGGTCGGCGATATAGCGGCCGCCAGCGCCTGACGTGCGTCGCGGTCCGTGAGACCGCTGCCGACTGCCACTACGCCGGCGTTCTGGTTTCCGACCGGTGCGTGCAAGGGCAGCGCGGTTGTCATCCCGACGCGCGTGACGCCGGGAACCGAGGCGAGGCGCCGCTCCATCTCGTTGGCAAACGCGATGCGTTGCGCGCCGGAGGGATAGTCATCCCACGCCTGCACCGTGAGCGCGGCGATGCCGCGCGTATCGAAGCCACGTTCGACAGCCAGCAACCGCTGTACGCTGCGCACGAGCAACCCGGCGCCGATGATGAGCGTGAGGGCAAAGCCGATCTGGACGGCCGCTAGCGTATGCTGCGAGGCGCGCGACCTGCGCGTCCCCGTCGTGGCAGTGGAACTCTCGCTCAGCGCATCGCGCGGTGCGCCGCGCAGGACACGCGCGAGGGGACCTAACGCGCAGATGATCGCCGCGATCGTGCTCACAGCGAGTGCGAAGGCGAGCACTCTCCCGTCGATAGCCGCCGCTTGCAGACGCGGAATGTCCGCCGGAGCGAGCGCGAGGAAGACCCGCAAACCGCCCCACGCGACGAAGAGTGCCAGTGCGCCGCCTGCCAGTGCCAGTACGCCGCTTTCGACGACGAGCTGGCGTACGAGGCGGTTGCCTGACGCACCTAACGCCGACCGCAACGCGAACTCGCGACGCCGCGCCAGCGACCGCAATAGCAAGAGGTTTGCCACATTAGCGCAGGCCACGCCCAGCAGGCACAGCACAGCCCCGGCCAGCATGTAGATCGGCGAACGCGCCTCGCGCAACAACTCATCACGCAGCGGAGTGACGCTGATGCTGACGTCCTCGTTCTCCCGCGGATACTCACCTTCCAGCGTGCGCCCTATCGTTACTGCTTCGGCGCGGGCCTGCTCCAACGTCGCTCCAGGAGCGAGCCGGCCGGCCACGAGCAGATACGTCGCTTGACGCCGGTTCCACTGTTCCTCGGGGAGGATGAGCGGGACGTAGATATCGCGATTGCCGAGTAGCTCGAATCCCGCGGGCAACACCCCAATCAGTGTGGAGCTGCCTTTGGGAGTGCGGAACGACCGACCGATGGCCGCCGAGTCACTGCCAAGCTGTCTTTGCCAGAATCCGTAGGTCACGATGAAGACGTTGCGTGCGGTCACGTACTCATCCGGCGTGAACGTGCGACCTAACGCGAGCGGCCGATCCATGACGGAGAAGAAATCCTCTGAGACCGCCCACGCGTCGATGGAGGTGATGCCGTCATCTCCCTGCCAGTCCTCGCTCCAGTACGACATTGCCGCCATAGGCTTGATGCTCGTGCTGCGCGCACGCCAATCGCGGAAGTTGGCGGGCGATACGAGCTGGTGCGGATTTCCCACGCGCGTTTCGTGAGTCCATAGGGTCACGAGCTCGCGATCGTCGCGATAGGGCAAAGGCCGCAACAAGACGGTGTCGAGAATACTGAACACAGCCGTCGTGGCGCCGAGGCCTAACGCGAGCGTGAGCAATGCCGCTGCGGTGAAGCCCGGTGAGCGGCGCAGCCAGCGGCCGCCGAAGCGGGCGTCGCGCACGACACTTTCCGCAACGGCGCCGAAGCGCTGCGCTCTGACCTCGTCCTTGGTCGTGGACAAGCTGCCGAACCGACGACGCGCTTCCTGACGCGCCGCTTCTGTTGACCAGCCTTGCTGCTCGAGCGCGGCCGCCTCACGCGCCAGGTGATCGGCAACCTCCGCGTCCAACTCGCGCTCGCGCTGCCCACGCGACAGCACATCCGTCGCCGCGAGACCGAGGATCCGCTTCCATTTCATGAGAACGCTCATGCGTTAGGCCAGTCGCAGAATGAGGCGCACGGCACCGGCGAAGCGCTCCCAGTCCGCCGTTTGATCCTGCAGCGCCCGCCGCCCGTCTGCCGTTAGGCGATAGTACTTCGCGCTTCGGTTGTTCTCCGACGTCCCCCACTCGGCGCTGAGCCAGCCGCGCCGCTCGAGCCTGTGCAGGGCAGGGTACAGCGAGCCCTGGTTCACCATCAGCGTGTCGCGTGACGTGCGCTGAATCGCCTGGGCGATGCCCCAGCCATGCATGCTCGATTGAACGGACAGTACCTTGAGCACAAGGAGATCGAGTGTGCCCTGGAGCAGATCCTGCCGCGTGTCGTTCGCCATGGTCTCTCTAGTAGACAGTCGACAGGAGCATGATGCTTCGAGTCCTGTAGAATGTCAACAGGAGATGGCAGGGGTCAGGTCTTGCAATGCGACATCAAAATCATGCGGCGCTCAAGTGAATACGCCGCAATACTTTGATGTCGTATTGCAAGACCTGACCCCTGTCGTCTACGTTTGCTCGCCCATGCCGATCGCGCCGCGCATTCCCAGCGCAGGTCAAACCGCTCCCGACTTCACGCTGCCATCGTCGAGCAACACGCCGGTAACGCTTTCGGCGCTGCGCGGCAGCAGCGTGCTACTGGCCTTTTTTCCGCTCGCGTTTTCCTCGACGTGCACGGCCGAGATGTGCGCCTTTCGCGATGATTTCGATCAGTTCGCGCGTGATGGCGTCAGCGTCTACGGCATCAGCGTGGATTCGCATCACGCGCTGCGCGAATTCAAAGCGATGCACAAGATGCAGGTGGAGCTGCTGAGCGACTTCAAACGTGAAGTGACAGTCCAGTACGGCTTGCTTCACACCGAGCGCTTCTATTCGAACCGCGCCTACTTTCTGATCGACAAGACCGGCATGATCCGCTGGGCGTACGTCGAGGAAACGCCAGGCACGCGGCGAGAGAACGCGGAGATTCTGGCGGAAATTGCCAAGCTGTCCTGACGCCTAACGTCACGATCGGTATGCATGATCCGATCGAGCTGCTCGCCCGGGACGACAAATGGTATCTCGGCTGCGGCGACGGCGTCATCTTCGCCCCGCCGTTCGCCCAATGGCTCGACGCGCCGGGCTTCTGGGATGAAGCCACATTCTATCAATACGGCTTCGGTCCGCTCTATACCGTCGCGTTCCTCGATCACGACGGAAAGGCGTTGCGCGCCGAGCTGCGCGAGCGGCGCTGGACGCCAGCGGAGCTGACATGTCGCTACGAGCTGACCGGCGGGATCGAGGCGTATGAAGTGCGCACCGTACAGCCCGGTGGCGTCTTTGTCTCCGAGTGGCGGTTGCACGCGAATGTGCCGATGACTCTGCACGCCGTCGCCTGGACGGTGCAGGATTCGGACGTGCTCGATCCCGCCTCGGTGGGTTGCGACGGTTCCACGTTAGGCTTCGTCCGCGAAGTGCGCGACAGGCGTAACGTGGCCCTGCGCGTGCGCGCCGAGCTCTCCTGCCTTGGCGGCGCCACGAGCTGGAGCGCAACGTTCAGCGCGCGAACGGCCGTGCAGCCGCACTGGCACTTTGCGCCGTTTGGCGAGCAGTGGCGACAGGAAGCACTTCCGTCCCGTGTGAGGTCGCCGACGCCGCAGGAAGGCCAGATGTACGGCGCCGTTCATCGCGCGCTGGTCCGCGGCATGACCGACATGCAGGTGACGTTCGCGATGCGCCTAACGGCTGACGCTGGTGGTTTGACGGCCGGCGTGCGGCCAAGACCGTACACTCCGCGCTCCAGCGCAGCGGTCGGCGCTGGATATGCCACCTTAGGTGGGGCCAGCCGGCGCCGCTGGCAGGAGATGTTCGGCCTCGCGCCGCGATTCGCGTGCTCAGATCCCTACTTCGAGCGCTACTACTGGTACCGCTGGTACGGTCTCTGGCTCAACGCGATTGCACCGGGGGTCGGCATGTATCGCTTCCCGACGACGTGCGAAGGCGTCGGCGCGTTCCACGAGCCGATCGCCGGCAGCGCCGCCTGTCACGTGCGCGAATTGCGCTGGCTGTCTGATCCGGACCTCGCGCGCGGAGTGTTGCGAACGATGTTCGGCCATCAGCGACAGGACGGCGCGCTGCGCGGTCGCGTCTATGTGAATCACATTTCCGAAAGCGACTTCTATCATGCGGATTGGGGCGGCGCGTTTGAGGCGCTGCATGCCATCGCGCCGGACATGGGCTTCCTGGCCGAGCTGTATCCCCAGATGGCGCGCTACGCCGAGTGGCTGCTGGCAACGCGCGATCGCGACAAAAGCGGAATGATCGACGTCGTCGACCAGTACGAAACGGGTCACGAGTTCATGTCGCGCTACCTGGCGGTGGACCCTAGCGCCGATGTGTACGGCTGGGAGAACCGCCTGCAGCTCAAAGGCATCGACGCCACGGTATACGCGTACCGCCTGCTGCGCACGCTGCAGAAGTTTGCGCCCGAGGTGGCACCTAACGATGTGGTCGAGTGGGGGACGGCAGCCGATCGCATGGCGCGTACCGTGCGCGAGCGCATGTGGGATCCTGCGGCGGAGCTCTTCAGCGATGTGGATCCGGCGACTGGAACGCGCACGGGTGTGCGCGCAGCCATGGGCTTCTATCCGTACATGACCGACATCGCCCAGGAGGCACACGCCGGCGGCCTGTTGCGCACGTTGCTGGATCCGTCGCTGTTCTGGACGACGTATCCGGTGCCGTCGTCGGCGCTGTCCGATCCGTTCTTCAGCGCCTCCGCCGAATGGAAAGGGAAGCGGCAAGCGCGCGCCTCGAACGGACGCGTGTGGCCCACGATCAACTCGCATATCGTCGACGCGTTAGGCAGATGGGCGACGCCCGAACGGCCGCTGCTGCGCAGTGCAGCCGCGCATCTCCTGCGGCGCTTCATCCACATGATGTTCTGGAGCGGAGACCCCGAGCACCCGAACTGCTTCGAGCACTACAATCCCTTTACCGGTGCGCCGTCCGCGTATCGAGGGATCGACGACTACCAGCGCTCCTGGGTCGTTGATCTGATCCTGCAGTACGTGTGTGGGCTGCGCCCGGACGCAAAGGGCCTCACGGTCGATCCACTTCCGTTTGACGTCGACATGGCCGAGTTGCATGACGCGAGAATCGCCGGGCATTCGGTCTCCGTGCGCGTCGACCGGGAGTCGTATTCAGTCGTTATCGACGGTGACACCGATCGGCGCTCGTTAGGGGAGCCGCTGCGAGTCGAATG
>DATBKN010000524.1:0-3521 GCA_036555845.1 Gemmatimonadaceae bacterium
CCAGAGACCCGACGCCGATCCAAATTGAGCGGCGTTCACTTTGTCGAGCATGTTGTGCAGCGCGATCACAGCAAGGCTCAGCACGGCCAGCACGCGCATCGGCAACCAGACGAGCAGCGACAGACCGATCATGCACAGGCCGAGTACCCAGAGAACGAGCAGAAGAACCGGATATTGCAGCGATAATCTGAAGTAATAGGCCAGCTGCATGACGCTGAGCTCTAACAGGACGAGCCACAGTCCGCGCGTGAGCAGGAACGTGGAGAGCTCGCGTTTTGTCTTCCCGCGCTGCCACCAGAGGAACGCGCCGAGTCCCGCCGTGAACATGAACGTCGGCGCGCAGATATGCGTGATCCAGCGCGTGAAGAAGAGCACCGGTGTCGTGCTCGCCAGGTCCGTCGGCGAGGACGACATCGCCGCGCGATGGATGAAGTCGCGCACGTGATCCAGGGCCATGATGATCATCACGAGCCCGCGGACCGCGTCGATCGTCGTTACTCGCCGAGCAGAACTGACCTTCGCAACACGTTCCATCTCGTGCTCCAAATCCAGTCTCGCCCCAGCCTAACGACTTTAACCAGTGATGCCAGGTGAGGTGCTGTCAGAGCACTGCAAGGGATGCAACGAGCTCACCGCTTTACGGCGATCCCCTGAACTTCGAACCTCGCACCGAAGAGGAGCGTGCCGGCCCCGAGGAACGCGCGGGCAGGGAACTCCTTCTTGAAGTAGGTGCGGTAGACCTTGTTGAAGGCGTCGTAGTGTTTGACGTCGGAGCAGAAGATCTGCACCGACACGAGGTCGTCCATCGACATCCCGGCTTTTTCGAGAGTGCTCTTCATGTCGTCGAGGACGAGGCGCGCTTCTTCCTCGGCGGTCGCGGGGATTTTGCGATCCGCGGTCAGACCAATCTTGCCGGCGAGGTACAGCGTATTTCCGACGACCACACCGGCGCTGAACGGAGGCACCGTCGTGTCGCTGGCCATGCGTGCATCTATGTAGCGACGCCCTTGAGCGGCGAGAGCAGCTGGTAGTGCTGCGAGAACAATTAGTGCATTACGAATCAAACGACGCATAACTCCTCCAGAAAGTCGGTTACCGCGTTTTCAGCCTAACGAGATAACACTAGGGCGTTTTCGGTGCTTCTGATCCGATGTCGCGGTACAGGCGCCACTGCCCGTCGGCGTCTTTGCGCCAGACGACCATGTAGCGGCCAGCGCTGGAAACCGGCTTGTTTCCTTTTTTCGCCGTCCCCGCCATGCTGTAATGTCCGATCTCGATGATGTAATCGCCGGCGGGAATCACTTCATCTGTGATGTCTTCGCGCGCTGTGACATTCACGGTGTCCAGCTGCGCCTTCATCCCCGCAGTGATCGCTGCGCGACCGCGCCACCAGTCGCCCACTGGTTGTACCGTTGCGCCGTCTTCTGAGTAGAGATTCCCAATTGCGGTGGCATCGCCGGCCTTGAATGCAGCGGACCATTCGCGCTCGCGCGCCTGAATCGAGTCCTTCATCGCCGCGGCATCGATCGCCGGTGGAGCCGGTGTTTCGGCCGGCTTTGCGCAAGCGACGACTATTAGTACCAGAAGGAGCGAAGGGACGAGCGTTTGACGCCGCATAGGTGACCCCTAGACATGAGTAAACGAAAATTGGAGTGAGAGAGAGCTACAGCGGAGGCCGGTTCGCGCAAGGGGCTGCCTAACGGCATCGGTCACGAAGCATCGCGTTTGAGCTCGATGGCCAGCCAGGCGCGCGCCGCCCGCAACTCGCGCTTGACGGTAGCGAGCGAGACGTCCAGCGCCTCGGCAGTCTCCTCGAGCGTTAGCCCGCCGAAATATCGCTGCTCGAGGATCCGGCTCCGTCTCTCATCGACGGCTGTAAGTCGTTGAAGTGCCTCGTTCAGCTCGATGATTGGCTCGACGGCATCATCAGAAATGCTTTCAGCTTCATCCAACTCGAGCGACGCAACGCCGAGCCCGCGTTTGGCTGCTTTGCGCGCGCGCGCGTAGTCCACGAGCAAGTGCCGCATGACGCGTGAGGCCAGACCGAGAAAATGGCGACGGTCGTCCACGCGGCCAGCAGGTGAGGCGACCAGCTTCAAGTACGCCTCGTGCACCAATCCCGTCGTGTTCAGCGATATGTCGCGATCGCCTCTCAGCCGTTGTCGCGCTAGCTGCCGCAGCCGCTCGTACATGAGCGGCATCAGCTGGTCGAGTGCGCGTGCATCGCCCTCCTCCCAGCGCCGAAGCAGCAGCGTGATTTCGCTCGGCTCGGCCAAGGATTTTCAGTTCCTAGAGTAGCGGCCGATCAGTGCATTGAATCGCGGATCGGTGCGCAGTCGATCAAAGATGGGGTCCAGGCGTAGTAGCGGCACCGAGATTTCCCTTCCTGCGGGCATGGAAAGAAGCAACTCGAGCAACTCAAAAGCTGCGTCGGCTTCGCCGAGCAGCGCATAGATCTCGACCGCGCCTCCCATAGCCGCCGTCGCGACGGGACTGCTCGCGGAAACAGGCGCGAACTCGGTCGCGGCGCGAGCTTCGCGCATCGCGTCCGCACGCCGGTGCAGTCCGGCGTATGCGAGGCCGAGCGCGATACGCATTCCCGGGTTGCGCGCGTGGGCCGCGACGCTGTCTTCGAGCATCACTCTGGCGGCCTCGTAGGCCGAGCGGGCTCGCGTCGTGTCACGCATCCGTTCGAGCGTTTGAGCTCGCAAGAGTGACACCGGGCGATATACGAGCTGATCGCCAATGATTGCCAACTTGACGCTATCGAGGGATGCAAGCGCTTCGGCGTAGCGCCGCCTAACGTGATGCACCGTGTAATGTCCGAGCGGCGTCTGTGGCCCGGGATTGGGCAAGAGCGGAATCCGGCGTATGGCTGCTTCGAGCGAGTCGACATTACCTCGCCTGAGATAGTTGAAGCCGCGAATCATTTGCGGGAACTGATCAGCCGGATCCATGGCGATCACATGATCCCAGTGCGCGATTGACTCGTCGTACCGACGCAGCCGTGCATACGTCAGCGCGGCCTGCGTGTGCACACTCCTGTTGCGTGGGTCGAGCCGACTGCCGTGTTCTAGTGCGCTCACCGCCTCCTCCCAACGCCCGAGCTGGCGCAGGCTGATACCGAGGAGGTAGTGCAAGTGCGAGTCGTTTGGGCGACCCGCGATGGCGCGCTCCAGCTCACTAGCCTCGTTTAGATGATCGTCCCGCAGTGACCAGTAGTTGGCGAGCGCTTCGTGCGCTTCTGACATCCCGGGTTGGAGGCGTAGAGCGGCCTCCGCTTCGAGCCGCGCCGGATCAAGGCGCGCGCTCGTTTGGTCGTCGCGTGCGAGCGCGAGATGCGTCATCGCGAGGCTCACGCGCGGGGCAGCAAAGCGGGGATCGATCTCCCGTGCACGCGCATGATACGACTGCGCCCGTTGAAGGCTCTCCACCTGTGGCTGACTGAGATTCGGCGTCATACTGATATTGCCCGACTGGGCGGCGATCTGAGCCGCCCTCCCACGCAGGTAGAGGTCGTA
>DATBKN010000525.1:0-12798 GCA_036555845.1 Gemmatimonadaceae bacterium
GAGTGCCGACGCGTGCTGTGCGCGTGATCCATGAGGCGGTTCCCACGGAGCAATTCAAGTCGCCGGTGATCGGCGCAGGCCTCAAACTCGTGGGGAGCTCATTAGGCGGTGTCGTACTGCGCTGGGTGCTCGAGGCGCTGAAGCGCGAGCTGGAGCAGCGCGCCGACCAATTCGCGAGTCAGTTCAGTGCAGCCGCAGCCGCGGAGGCCGACGGCGTCACGGTGGTGCTCGTGTTTCGCCAGCCGTCCTTCTTGGCGCCGTTGCGGCGCCTCCTCGCAGGTGGGCCGCTCAGCACCGCGGCGCTGGGCGGCACGCTGCTGCGCCAGGCGATCGGGAATTACGGCATGACCATTCACGCCGGCTTTGTCCGCTCGTGAGGCTGCACAAGTGACAGCGTCCCTCGAAGACGTTAGGCGCGAAACCGGCCGCCAGTTGGAACATTGGCGCCTCGCTGCCGTGCGGCTTGGCGACTTGAACGCCGTCGCTCCCGCGTCCGCATGGCGCGGGTTGGAGCATTACCTCGGCGTGTCGCTGCGTCAGACGTTGCAGGAAATCGTCGCGCGGTTGATTCGCACGGCTGACGAAATCTCGCGCAAGCTGACGCGCGCCAGCTCACGAGAAGGCGTCGCCGAAGTTCGCGCGGCGTTGCTTGCATTCCGTCGATCCTATACGCGCGCCGAGACGAGCGTGGACTTCTTCGCGGACGCGCTAGCAACACGAGCGGCACCGGAGTTAGGCGCGCTCCTGCGCGCCTGCGATCACATAGCAACTCGGAGTATGGCCGAGGCACTGACGCCGTTAGGCAGGCAGGTCCCGGCAGCGCTGAGTTACGTAGACGCTGGACTAGGTGCCAGCGTGCTCAAGGCGGGCCTGCGCCTCTGGGATGGCACTTCGGAAAACCCGGTGGCGGCGATCAAAGTGACCAGGCACAACCTGCTGCGCCCGACGTCCATCATTCACGAAGCCGGCCACCAGGTGGCGCACATGCTCGGCTGGAACGACGAGCTGCGCGCTGCGTTTCTCGAGGCCGGCGCAGAACGCGGCGTCGGTGAGGCCTACGCAGCGTGGGCGTCGGAGATCGCGGCCGATGCATTTGCGTTCGTGCACACTGGTTATGCGAGCGTGGCAGCCCTGCATGATGTGATCGATGGTGCGGATGACGCGGTCTTCCAGTATCTGCCTAGCGATCCGCACCCGATTTCGTATTTGCGCCTTCTGCTCACGATTGAATGGGCGCGTTTGAGCTATGGCGAAGGGCCGTGGGATGCGATGGCAGCGACGTGGGCCGACGACCATCCACTGGAACGGTCGTCTGCGGCGCTGCGGGAGTTTCTTGGCAATTGCGTCGCTGCATTGCCGAGCATCGCGGCCGTCACGCTACACCGCTCGTACGGGGCGTTCGGCGGCCAGCCGATTGTCGCGGTCATCGATCCGCAACGTGTGTCTCCCGCTGCGCTCGCACAGCTGGAGAGTTCGTTAGGCGCGTCTGCGCACACGTCGCCATACTGGATCTGGAACGAGTCGATCAGGTTGCTCGCGCTCAACGGGTATCGCGCGGCGGAAGGCGCCGCGAGCCTGCGCGAGGCGGCCGTTAGGCAGGAGCAGTGGATGCAACGTCTCGGTGGCCTGAGGCAGGCTGCCTAACTATGAGTCCCTATGCGATGAAGGAGCCATAACATGGCAACCAGCATACCCTCTGTCGTAGATCAAATTCTCGACGCTTTGGCGCTGAGTCGGAGCAAGCCGCTGCCGCCGCCTGACACCTTGCCGCGCGATTTGCTGGCCAGTGCGCAGATCTTGGGGCAAGACCCGGGATTGCGTCGGCCGCTCGGTAGTGCCGGGCAAGGAGTATTCACGGCGTGGACAACGGGGCCTGCCGCGGCTCCACGCGTGATAGTCAAGGAAGGAAATGGCCAGGTGCAATCTGCCGGAACTGCCGTGCGCATCTCGCCGGCGATACTCGTGACCGATGGATTCGGCCGGCCGGCCCCTAATATCGGCGTCTCGTTTAGGGCGAACGCTCCTGGCGGCGCAACCGCCGTCATTCTAGCCACGACAGGACAAGATGGCATCGCCAGAACAACGTGGATTTTGGGTACTGAGCCTGGTCTGAACACGCTTGACGTCTTCCTCGGCTCCGTGGGTTCAGCGCGCGTCGCGAACTTCACCGCCTTTGGACTAGCAACTCGGCGCATTGAAATCGTTGAAGGCGACGGCCTCAGCGCGACGAAGAAAACGGCCGTCAAACCAGATCCCAAAGTCCGAGTCGTCGCAGCGGATTCTGGCACTCCAATAGCTGGTGTCAACGTCAGCTTCACGATTGGGATCGGCGGCGGAACCGCAGTCCCCACGTCTGCGTCGACAGGTTCAGACGGCACCGCGTCCTGCACGTGGACGCTCGGGGGCAGCGCTGGGAACAACAACAACACATTGGTGGCCGACGCCGCCGGAGCGGATCCCGTGACGTTCACGGCGTCGGCTTCCTAACAAGCGGATCTAACCCGATTCAGCCCATGTGAGGCGGATCATGTTCATCGAACTCGCGAACGCAATGGGTGGCAACGTGGCCGCCGCCAACGTCATCCTAACGACGCATCGTCCCCTCCAGATTCTCGACTATCTGGAGTCGTACTGGCAGATCGCCGCTCCCGGGTTCCCGGTGCCGGCGGATCCGCTGATGGCGCGTCCAAACCCACTCGACGCGGCAGCGCTACCGCCTCCGGCCGTGTTGGGCCCGCTACACCATATCGTGTACGCGCTCTGCCTCGAGAACACGAGACTCGTCGACATCATGCGGCGGGTTGTGGCCGAGTATCGCGGTGGGGAAAGGCTACCGCCGGCCACAGCGCCGACGCTCCGGTGGCTGCAGGCGACCGAAGAGCTCTTCTTCACGAGTCCCGTCCCGTATTCGGTCCGCTCGTTAGGCAGCGCCCTGCGTCCCGACTTCGGCGCCATTCGCCGCAATGCGTACTACCGCATCCTCGGCATGGACTTGAACCACGGCACCGAGGATGGCAGCCCGTATCAATTCGTCAAGGCCGACGTCTCGAACCGGGACTTCTCAGTCGCGTTCGAGTCGCTCCTGTCTGAAGTGTGGAAAGGGTACATCAACAGAAACAACAATATCGCAGCGAATACGACAGACGATAACGCCATCGATGAGCTGGTACGCCGGCTTCAAGAAATGCTCAACGCGCGACGGCAATTTGGGAACCTTGCACGCGAGGAATTCGACGCGGTAGCAACGCTCTCGTGGTTCTTCCTAACGATTGCCTACGACACCCAGATTGTCCTCGACCTCAACGCGCAAGCGTTTGGCATTGCGGACCGATTGCGCTTGATCGGCGAGCGTGTGGGCATGCCTCCGCACGCACGCTCCGACTCATACTTCCAACTCGCCGCCCCAATGTCCGTCATACTCCGCGCCATCGAGCAGAATGCTGTCGGCGGTGCAGTAAACCTGTACAACGGTTTCCTCCAGCCGTTCATGCTCCAAATCATCACGCATTGGTCTGTCGCGACCGGTCGGAACTTGAAGGATCTAGTAACCGTGCAGAGTACGGGTGCCGTGCTACAAGCAACTGCACCGGGAGCGATTCCAATGGCGCCGGCGAGGAACGGTTCTGGCGTATCGAGGATCGCACCGATTCTGCGCTGAGCAACTGCACCTAACGTTGAGCGTAACATGTCGTCTGAGGACTGGCTCAGCCCATTTGCTCCGCCGTCGACCCGAGGCGTCGTTGGTCAACCGGTGCTCTCGTGGGAAGACAGCCCGTTTGTACCGAGTACGCTGGCACCGGTGCGCGCGACGGAGCTCGATGAGGCATTCGAGGCTGGCTCGTTAGGCGTAGCTGAAAGCGCTTCTGCGGTCGAAGCCCGCGAGGCAGGGTGGAGTGAAGCCGAAGAAGAGCGGTGGCCTCAATCGGAAAGCGATGACCGTGAGGAGGGAGGCGTCGATCTCGCACAAGAAACGTCTGCGCTGGAATCGATCGGCGAGGCCGCATTCGAAGGAATCACCGAACAGGTGTCCGAGCTCGGTCGCCTCTCCGATGAGCTGGAGCGCGTAAGCCAACAGCTCGACGGTACGCCGGCGACCGAATCGGACATCACGGATGTCATAGAGATTGGCAAGGGCATCGGCCGTCTCGGACAGGCGCTCGGAGCTGCCTTCACCGGCGGATCGGCGAGCGCAGCGGCCGACCAATCCGTTGCCGTTCCGCCGTTCAACTTCATAACGCGTCTGTCGATGCCGGTGCCGCTCCTGAGCGCGGCGAGCAATGCGGATGCCCTGCGATGGAACAACAGGAATCACCCAACGACATCGGGCGTGTCGCCTAACGACATTCGCACGGACATCGCTCGTTACGTCAACCTCACAGCCATTGGGGCGGCGATCCAGAACTTCAACCTCGCCAACCCCACAAAGGCCATTCAACTTGGCACGCCGCCGATGGATGCGGTCCTCGTCGAAGCCCTCCATCAATTTCAAGCCAAGTGCTTCTTTGAGTCGGGGCAGATCGACGGCAAAGCCGGCGAGTCGACGCTCGACAGTCTCGGACTAGTGAAGCGCACCGGGATGAATTCGGTCGATACGCGCAACGCTGGCGCTCACGGGCGCCTCGGTCAGGTGGATGTTGCCGGCCTAACGAACAACGAATTCACCGCCGACACGTGGTTCGATCACATGGTGAACCCGAGTTTTCTCGGCTGGCGCTTTCTCCAAGGCGGAAACCCGCGAGGCGTGCACCTGTCGTTCATGCGCAAGCTGCGCGTCGCCGAGCGCGCCCTGTTGGCCCAATCCAGGTTCAGCGGCAAGACGCCCGTCGAGTTAGGCAAAGCGCTCGGTTTCAGCAGTAGGAGCGAGGAGCACAAAGGGGCACGTCCCACTTCAACAACGGCGAGCATGCACAACTATGGACTCGCCGTCGACATCAAGTACACGCCCAATCCGTGGGTAAAAGGCGCGGATTTCACCAGGGCGCTGAAGAACGCTGCGCTTCTCACATCCGGCGTTCGGATCACCCAGGCGACATCGCAACGCTTCCTCCACGACCTCGGTGCGGATGCGACCCTAACGACGGCTAGGATCTTCGATACTCTTTCGCAGCGGAATCGCGACTTTCGAGAGTACCTGACGCTCGACGCTAACCCAGCCGGAATCACTCCGCTGCTTCAAAGCCGCCGCGCTGACGGCACTCCGGGAGTGTTTGCGAACGCAACGGAGACAATTGCTCAGGCGGCGCAGCGCTGGCGCACGAAAATTCGAGACGACCTGGCAAACATGCGCGCACAGGGAAGTCCCTTTCGCCCGACCGATGGTGCCGCCCGCGATCCACTGCTCGGATTTCTCAACCTGGATCGTGATCTTGTCATCGCACTTCGCGACAGCGCATGTCTCGCATGGGGTGCCGTTGACATTGGCCACGGCGCTGGCGGTAGTGGCGACATGATGCACTTTGACGACCGTGTGTGCGGCATCGGAGGCGCGCTGGCAGACGTCGGTGCCAACACCCGGCCGCAGAGCGGGCACCCTTGCGTCGCGTGCGCGGCAGCGCCTAACCAGGAACTCGAGTCATTTGAAGACTCGGAGTCCGAGCACGGACGCTTCGGCGAGGCCGCAAACACGGAGTCGCGGCAGGACGCGGCAGCGGAAATCGAGACTGATGCATCGTATGAAGACGCCAGCTTCCGACGCGACGACATCTACTTCGAAAACGTCGACTACGAATTCGTCTCGGAGATCGAGCAAGCCGAAGAGGAGGACGGTGGAATCGATGTCGAGTTGGAGGACGCAGTCAATGCCTCTTACGAGGACGAGGAGTCCTCGTTCGAAGGCGAGAGGTTCACAGAGTTGCTCGCAAGGCTGTTTGCACCAGGCGACATCGTGCAACGCGCTCAGAAAGTTCTGGGCGCAGGCCTGTTCGGCATGTCCTTGCTCTCGCGCTTCGGTTCAGGCCAGATCTGGAACGAAGACCACCTGGCGCTTGAAGTGCTGTTCCAACAGCAGCCGAATCTGAAACCTTCCGATCTGGATCGCCTCACGGGTTCCGAACGATTGAAGCGCCTGCGCGGACTCGCCATCAAGCATCAGCGGAGCCTAACGAGCATCCGCGAAGGTGTGGTGCGTCCGATTTTCGGCAGACCATCCAACTTCCAAATCCAGCCGGCGGAGGGTTGCAGCATTCAGGATCTGCGCGCGGAGGTGCGTAAACTCGGACCGCTGAAGGGCGGTGTCTTGAATGGCAAAGTGTGGTACAAGCGGTCCGCTGGTGCTTCACCTCGAAAGCAATCCGCCGTGGACTCGATCGTGTTGCACCACATGGCGTACAACATCGGCAACAACGTCAAGAGTTATCTCAAGGTTGGTGCTCACTACGCCGTGTTGGCCGACGGCCAGATCGCGCAGCTGTATGATGACCTCGACTTCATGAACGCGAGCAACGGCTTCAATCCGCGGTCGGTCGCTATCGAGTTCGCAGGGAATTTCCCGACTCACAGCTATCACTGGTGGAAGAGCAAAGAACTCACGATTCCCGACAGGTGTTACCTAACGCCGGCGCAGATCCGGGCCGGCCGCTGCCTGCTTGCGACACTAAAGGCGCGTCTACCCGGCATTCAGTACGTCTATGCCCACCGGCAGTCCTCCGACACTCGCGAGAATGACCCAGGTCCTGACGTTTGGCTCCATGTCGCTGAGTGGGCGATCAATACGCTGGGTCTGACTGACCGATTACCGCAAACCCACGTCGGTAAAGGCCAACCCATTCCCGACTCTTGGCGTAGAGCTCGAGCGGTAATCGCACCTGTGCCCGTCCCAGCAACGCCAGCGAAGAGCGGCGGCACCGTGCCACAAGGCCAGGGAACCGGTGTTGCAATCGGCACAAGTGGCAAGAAACTGATGGTCGCGGTCAGCGGCCTGAATGTGCGCAGTTCACCATCGATAAAAGGAACCAAGGTCGGCTCGCTCTCGAAGGGCGAGATTGTAGACTGGCTCGATTCCTCCGCGGACAGACAGTGGTTCAAGGTGCAGCGCGGGAGCCTCCTGGGCTGGTCATTCGCCCAGTACCTGACGCTGCCTAACGGCCAAAGAGCGGCGACACCGGCAGCGCCCCCGGCGCCGAATCTCGGACCACTCGATTCAATCGTTAGGCTGGCGGCCACCTCTCCCCTTGCCCGTGTCAGTTGGGGCAACCGTGGAGTAGCGCCCCCCGGCTACGTCAAAGGGATGGCTCTCGTTTATGCCCGGGTCTATTGCAAACTCAAAGCGGGCGACGCTGCCGCAGTCGAGATGGCAAAGGCCGTTACGCGTGACCCGCTTACCGATGCACTCGCGCATTACGCCGCGGAGTTCAAGGCACTGGGGATGAGCAATGCGAGCGCCGGCGTCGATACGTTGAGGCATCTCTTTACGCTGCTTTATAGCCTCGGAATGAGAGAGAGCTCGGGGAACCATTGCGCCGGCCGCTACACGGGCGACCAGAATACCAGCGCTGCCACGGCAGAGGCGGGCCTGTTTCAAGCCAGCTACAATCTTCAAAGCTCGCATCGCACACTGCCGGATCTATTCAAGAAATACTCAGACAACCCTGCAGGATTCCTGGACGTTTTCCGTGAGGGTGCTCGGTGCAAGGCGAGTGACGCTACGAACTACGGGACTGGGGCGGGACGCGATTATCAGCAACTGGCCAAGACGTGCCCGGCCTTCGCGGCTGAGTTTGCAGCCGTGGGATTGAGGAATCGCCGCAGACACTGGGGGCCGATCAACGAGAAGACAGCGCTTCTTCGCCCGGAATGCGATGCCTTGTTCCTCGAGATCCAGAAACTCGTGGATAGCTCCGGGCTCTGCCCGAGCTTGTAATCGCAATGCCGCGCAGAGTTAGCGCCTAACGAATAGTCCTTTGGCAGCACCCTTACCGGGGCGGTAGCAGCATTGACGCAAGGCCGTCTTCGCCGCGCAACGCTGGTTATGCGCGCGTCGGTCGGTAGTGGCAGTCGCGCGCACTCGATGACAGATTAAAATTCCCGTCGGACGTGCAGGCCGGTGATGCAACGCCACTTAAATATCAAAGCGTACGCGGTGATCGCCGCGTTAGGTGCGCTGTCAGTGCAGCCGTGAGCCCACGCGCACGCTGGTCCCTCGTCTTGACGGTGATCAGAGTTGGCCTTGGGCTGATCTTCGCCATGTATGGGCTGCTCAAGGTGCTTGGTGGCCAGTACAACTATGGCGATTGGGTGATCGACAAGAAGACGACGGATGGAACGTCGCTGGTGTGGGCGTTCTTCGGATACTCACAGTTCTATGGGCGCCTAACGGGACTCTTCGAGCTCATCCCGGCCATTCTTCTCATGATCCCACGCACCGCGACGATCGGCGCCGCGGCGTTGTTCGCGGTCTCGCTCAATATCACGGCGATGGACTTCGCGTACGGCTACCCGGCCGTGAAGTACATGGCCCTGCTGTACACTTTTCTGCTGGGCGTACTGCTCTGGTCCGATCGGCACAAGCTCATGCTGCTGCTGGAGGACAAGGAACGCGCGCGTGTGGCGCTCGCATCAATCTCGCTTTCGCGAGGACACTCGGCGATGAGCCGCCGGGCGAAACGGCTCCTGTTCGCCGGCGTCGCCGTGTTCAGTGTACTTGCGGCGAATCTCATGGCGGCGTCGCTCAGCATGTTTCCAGTCGAAGCTGCTACGCGGGCCGTGGCTGCACGGAGCACGCCTAACGCGAACATCGAGCTGCTGCGCACACGCGCACAGGGCCTCTTTGGCTTGAACTGGACGTCGACGCTCGACTTCAAGGTTGCTGAAGGCGGCGCGATCGACACCGTTCGCGTTCACGCACGAAAGATCACGGGCTTTTTGCCGTGGCGCGTCGAGACAGTCGAGCGCCACGGGCAGGCACCGTAGCCAGGGGCCTTGCGCGCCGCGAGCGGTCAAACGATAGTGCCTGCATGAAGACGATGCCTCTCGACTTCGATATCAAGCCGTACGCACGGGTGGCGGCGTTAGGTGCTCTCGCCGTCAGCGCCGGCTCGTTCGCGCTGTGGCTGCTCATCAGCTATGTCTCGCGACCAGTGCCGGGCGGCGGCATCGACACCACGCACTTTGTGCTGAGTGTCATAATCGTCGGGATGATCTGCGCTGCCCTGATCGCGGCGCATATCGTGTTCGCGCTGCAGCTGTTCCGCTACGCGAAGGAAGCACCGCGGCAATAACGCCCGCACGATCCCGTGACGTTCGCGAACACTCTCACCGCGTCGCGCCTCGTCACGGTGCCGCTCATGCTGCTGAGTGCGTGGTTGCAGCGCCCAGGCTGGTTCGCCGTGTTCTTCGGCTATGCGCTCATTTCCGACCTTGTCGACGGCAGTGTAGCGCGCGCGTTAGGTCAGGCGACGCCGTTCGGTGCGCGGCTGGACAGTATCTGCGACGCCGCTGTCTACCTCACGGCACCGATTGCTGCGCTGGTGCTCTACCCCGTGCTGCGCGCGCGGGAGTGGATCACAGTGGCGGCGGTTTTCGTCGCGTATGTCGTGCCGATCGTTATCGGCTACATCAAGTATCGGCGACTGACCGCGTACCACACGCTCGCGGCACGGGCGGCGGCGATCCTGCTCGGCGTCGCGGCGCTGTTGTTCGTGACGTTAGGCATCACGTGGCCGCTGCGCGTGGGAGCGGCCGTGCTCGTGCTCTCGGCGATCGAGGAGATCGCGTTGACCGCAATACTGCCCGACTGGCGCGCCAACGTCTGGTCCATCGTCCACGCGCTTAGGCAAAGACCAGCCTCGTCGACGCTAACGAAGACCTAGATGTCGAGGTTGCTGACGAAGCGCGCGTTCTGTTCGATGAACGCGCGCCGCGGCTCCACTTCATCGCCCATCAGAGTCTGGAACACCTGATCGGCCATGACCGCGTCGTCCATGCTCACGCGCAACAACGTGCGCCGCTCCGGATCCATCGTCGTCTTCCAGAGCTGATCGTCGTTCATCTCGCCCAGTCCCTTGTAGCGCTGGACGTTCACGTTCCCGCGGCCATCACCGTTGCCTAACCGCGTGACGATCTCCTCGCGCTCTTTCTCATCGTACGCGTAGAACTCTTCCTTGCCTTTGGCGACGCGATAGAGAGGCGGCTGCGCGATGTAGATGTATCCCGCGTCGATCAGCTGCTGCATCTGCCGGAAGAAGAACGTGAGCAGCAGCGTGCGGATGTGCGCGCCGTCCACGTCAGCGTCCGTCATGATGATGATCTTGTGGTAGCGCGCGCCCTCGAGCTGGAACTCGTCCTTGATCCCCGTCCCGATCGCCGTGATGATGGTGCGGATCTCCTCGTTCGACAGGATCTTGTCGATGCGCGCCTTCTCGACGTTCAGGATCTTGCCGCGCAATGGCAGGATCGCCTGGAATTCGCGCGAGCGCCCTTTTTTCGCCGTGCCACCGGCCGAGTCGCCTTCGACCAGGTACAGCTCGCACATCGACGGCTCATCCAGCGAGCAGTCAGCGAGCTTGCCTGGCAGGTTGCCGACATCGAGCGCCGACTTCTTGCGCGTGAGGTCGCGTGCCTTACGCGCCGCTTCGCGCGCGCGCGCCGCGGACACCGCTTTCTCGACGATGATGTTCGCCGTACGCGGATGCTCGTCGAGATAGTTGCCTAACCAGTCGTTGACGACCGTCTTGACCGCGGACTCTGCCTCCGAGTTACCCAGCTTCGTTTTTGTTTGCCCCTCGAATTGCGGCTCGGCGATCTTGATCGAGAGAATCGCCGTTAGGCCTTCACGTACGTCGTCCCCCGTCAGCGTGAAATCGGCCTTCTTGAGGAAGTTGTTCTTGGCCGCGTAGTTGTTGATCGTACGCGTCAGCGCCGCCTTGAGGCCGGTGAGGTGCGTGCCGCCTTCATGCGTGTTGACGTTGTTCACGAATGAGAAGACCTGCTCGGCGTACGAATCGTTGTATTGCAGCGCGAGCTCGATGCCGATGCCGTCTTTGTCAGTGTCGACGTAAAGGATCTCAGGGTGCAGCGTCTTTTTCTTTTCGTTCAGGAACTGCACCATCTCCTTGAGGCCGCCCTTCGCGTGGAAGGTCTCGAGCTTGGCCGGCTGCTCGCGCTCGTCGGTGAGCGTGATGACCACACCCTTGTTGAGATACGACAGTTCGCGCAGACGCGCCGCGAGAATGGCGTACTCGAAGGTGAGCTCCGTGAAGATGTCCGGATCCGGCTTGAACCAAACCCGCGTACCGGATTCCTTCGCGCTGACCTTGCCTAACGTGGTGAGCTTCTTGGTCGTGTGGCCCCGCGCGAAGTCCATGTAGTACTCTTTGGCGTCACGCTTGACCCAAACCTTGAGCGTTTCGGACAGCGCGTTCACGACGGAGACGCCGACCCCGTGCAAACCGCCGGAGACCTTGTAGCTGTCTTTGTCGAACTTTCCACCCGCGTGCAGCACTGTCATCGCGAGCTCGACGCCGGGAATCTTCTCGGTTGGGTGCAGATCGACCGGAATGCCGCGGCCGTTGTCGTCGACAGTTATGGAATTGTCTGCGTGGATGCTGACCGCGATGCGGTCGCAGAATCCTGCCAGCGCTTCGTCGATTGAATTGTCGACAACTTCGAACACGAGGTGGTGCAGACCCCGTGAGGAAGTCGAACCGATGTACATGCCCGGTCGCTTGCGGACCGCCTCGAGCCCCTTGAGAACCTGGATGTTGCCGGCGTCGTAATTCGCGCCGTTCTTCCCGTTTTTCTCGTCGGGCTTGGCCATTTACCGATAGCTCTGAGGTCTGAGGCGAGAGGTCAGAATAGACCTCCGAATGAAGGCCGAAACTTCCGGCTCTATAGATGTACAAACCTAAGCGGGCGCGGCGTCGAAAAGCAACCCGTCGATCACATGCTAAACGATTGTTCAGCTTTGGCTTAGCGCATGAGCTGCCAACGTATCTTCTCGATCGGATGAGCCGCCGTCGCGCGGTTCACGGTGGCGAGGATTTCTCGCTCCAGCAGCGCTAGCTCTGACATCCATGCATGCGTCTTCACGCTCACGATCAAAACGTTGTTCGGCCCCACGACTTCGGCGCGTGTGACCTTCGCGATGTGATCCCCAACGAGCTGCGGCCACTCATCGACGACACGGCTCTGCTGCAGCCTCCCGGCGAAGCCGCCCTGCTCCAGGACGCGGTCCAGGACCTCGTGCACGCGTTCCGGCTTCTTGTCGCGCTTCATGCGGCGCCGAGAACTCCATCGCGAATCGTTAGGCGACGCAGCGGGGCCAGCTCCGCCGGCAGCTCGGCGACGCGCGGGATCGCGATGACGAGCTGGCCGAGTCCGTGCCCCTCGCCGATAGTGCCGCGCAGCAAGTCCAGGATGCGCGACGTGCGCGTCGCGTCCAGCTCGGCGAAGGGGTCGTCGAGCAGCATGATCGGCAGGCGGCCGATCGCGTCGCGGATCGTTTCGCGAGCCGCGAGCCGCAACGCGATGGCGACAGTGCGCTGTTGGCCGGCGGATCCGACGAGCCGCAGCGCATGCCCACCTAACGAAATTGCCAGGTCGTCGCGGTGCGGACCGGCGTGCGTCAGTTGCCGTCGCACGTCGCGCGCACGATCTTCGCTCAGCGCGTGCGCAAGCTGCTCGCGCAGCATGTCCTCATGGCCAGAACTTTGCGCCTCGGCTGGGATTTCCGGCCTGGCGGCATAGCGCACGCTCACACGCTCCCGTTCGCCGATTGCCGCACAGAAGCCGGCAATGCGCGCGGCATTGGCGTGTAGCCACTCCGCGCGCGCAGCGCGAATCGTCGCGCCGGACTCGGCGAGC
>DATBKN010000526.1:0-8778 GCA_036555845.1 Gemmatimonadaceae bacterium
AGCGCGTGTCCCCCGGCCGCGGCGACTTCGGCAGCGCGCTTGGCATCGTCTTGCCCGGCGACGTCGGACAAGTCCACGCTGCACGGAGGAAGCGACGCGCCTGACGGAGAATTGCCGTCGCTCGGCCAGTCGCCGCTGCGCAGCGCGTCGACGAGCGCACGCAGCGTGGCGACGGGTGCCAAACGCGTGGACCTAACGAGCGACGCTTCGGCGACGTTCCCCGGTGGCAGCACCAGCGCGCTCACGCCCGGTGTGCGCGCCGTGTGCCGTGCGACTGGGAGCGCTCCGCGCACCGGTCGCAGCGAGCCGTCGAGCCCCAGCTCTCCGATGGCCAGTATGCCTTGAAGCGGCTCCGCAGCGAGCTGCCCGGTCGCAGCCAGAACGGCCAGCGCGATGGGGACGTCGAACGCCGTGCCGTCTTTCCGCACGTCGGCCGGCGCCAGGTTCACGGTCAGGCGTTTTGGAGGGACGACAAACCCCGAGTGGACGAGCGCCGCCGAGACACGCTCGCGGCTTTCTTTCACAGCGCCGGCTGCGAGACCAACGATCGTCCACTGAGGAAGTCCTTGCGCGGCATCGACTTCCACTAAAACGCGAAAGGCCTCGATGCCGAGGACGGCGGCGGATTGGACGGCGGCGATCATCGACTGGCTGCTTCATAACACGTCGCGGCGTATCGCCTTCACCGAATCATTGCGCCTAGCAAGAAATGGCCCCGCTCGGACCGGCAGTTCTGAACAGCCAAGTAATCGTAACCCGTTGTCGGATAAAGTCGTCCGTGAGTTGGACAATGGCGGCGCCACGCCAGTCCGCAGTCAGCGGAGAACGATGTCGGCTGAACGCGATCCCGTATCAACCATCGAACGGGCGATTAGCGAACACGAGACCCTCCTCGTGGAGTTCGCGACGTCGCTCCAGAAGCACACGTTCTATCCGAAGGGCCATCCGATCGTGATGGCATCTGCGGAGCGTTTGCACGCGCGCTTGTGTGAAGTCCTGGCGGTGAAGAGTGCGCTCTCGATCGGCGTGGCGAAACAGCAGCTCTTGATCGAAGGCGAGCGCACCGACGACACGCATCCGATCCTGCGTGACTTCGCTCAGCTGCTGCACCGGCAGCAGATCGGCGCCGTCGTGCTGACCGACGGCATCGAGCGCGAAGAGTTGAGCGACGTGCTCGCCACGTTAGGCGCCGATGCTGCGAAACACGCCGATGGCATCGAGGGAACGCTCGGGATGCTGTCGCTCGAGGGACGTTGGCAGCACGCCCAGTTCTTTCGCATGTCTTTTGACCGCCTTCAGATGGGCAACGATGGCGAGAGCGCGGAGGAAGACGTCGAAGTCAGTCGCGTCAACGAGCTGTGGATCGGCTTGGCGCGTGCAGCACTCGCTGGCGAAGTCGCCGAAGACAGCGGACGTATCTTGAGCGATGCGGAGCACATCGCTGGCGCCATCGACGCCAAACGCGGCGACTACGCGTACGAGCACGTGATCGCAGGCTACTTCCAGCAGCTTGCCGCGGAACTCGACCAGGCAGGGCCACGTCGCCACTCACAGGTCCGGGAGCGTCTCTCCAGCTTGTTAGGCACGCTCCACGGCGAGACGCTGGAACGGCTACTCTCGATGGGCGGCGACGCGCGCAAACGAGTCGAGTTCGTGCGCCACGCCACCTCGATCATGGCTGCTCCTGCCGTCGTGGACTTGTTGCGCTGCGCGAGCACGGCCGCCGGACGCGGGATCTCCGACTCGATGCTGCGTTTGCTGTCGAAGCTGGCGCGCTACGCACAGCAAGGGACGCAGGGTGAAGGCTTTGACCAGGAGCTGCGCGATCATGTGCGCGACATCGTCACGAAGTGGACGCTCGCGGATCCCAACCCCGACGAGTACAACGCGGCATTGACCGCGCTGGCGCGCACGAACAGCAGTGCTGCGAGCCTGGATGACGATCGCGGACGCTCGCGCCTCGAGCCCGAGCGCTTGATCGGCATCGCGCTGCATGTCGGCGAAGGCGGCGTGTCGCTGACGCGCGCCGCGCGTGCGCTGGCTTCGCGTGGTGACTGGACGGAAACACTCGCCGATGTCGAGGCCGCCGACCCATCGCGCGCGCGAGACATGCTCCTGCAGGAGCTCGTGACACCCAGGCAGCTCGGGCGCGTGCTCCCGCGCCTGCCGAAATCGCGCGAGGTGGCCGAGCGCCTCGTAGTGCGTTTGGGACCGGCCGCGGTGGCTCCCCTCATCGACGCGTTAGGTGAGTCCAGTCTCAAGGATCCCGAAGGGTGCGTCGCGCTCCTCGCACGCCTTGGCATCGCAGCGGTACCCGGCATCGCCAGCCGCATCGCGACTGAGCGGCCGCAGGTCCAGGCTCACCTGCTGGCGGTTCTTGCCTCCGTGGGGGTCGCACCGTCCAACGTGGACATCTGGGCACTGGCGCGGCACGTGATGGGTGACGTGCGGCGCGAAGCGATCCGCCTGCTGCTCACGCTCGATGAGCAGCGCGAAAAAGCCGTGGCGCTCGCGATGCAGGATAGCGACCCGCGCATCCTGCGCGACGGTCTGCGCGCCGCGCCGCGGCCGATGGCGCCGGCGCTGGCGCACCTCGTTATGCAGCGCGTGGACCGCCAGGGCGCCGGCCTCGCGCTGGAAGAACGCGCCATGGCCATCCAGGTTCTTGCAACGTGCCGCGTGCCGGCCGTGCGTGACTGGTTGGCTCGCGCGCTCGTAAAAAAGAAGTTCTTCGGCGGTCGCAAGCTCGCGGAGAAATCGCCGGACATGCTGACGGCGCTGCGCGCCCTTGCGACGGCGTGGCGCGACGACCGGTCGGTCGCCGACATCCTGGCGCTCGCGTCCAAGCACCGGGACGGCGAGGTCCGCGCCGCCGTCCACATCGCCGCCTAACGATGAGTGCCCCCGTCCGTTTTCTCTCTGCGCTGGCGCAGACCCTGTCGAAGATGGGTCTCTATTCGCCGGGGCATCCATCGCGTGAGCGTGCCGTCGACGACGCGTACAACCAGCTGCAACGACTGTGCGACGAAGACGCGACCCCGCGTTTCTCCTTCCTCAGCTCCGACGTCGTGTTTGGCTCGCGCACACTGCGTGAATTGCGCGACTGGGAGTGGTCGGCCCGGTTCGCTGCCGTCGGCATTCAGCGCCTCGAGTTCTCCAACTCCGTCACGCGCGAGGATTTCGAAGACTTTCTCGTCGTCGCGCTGGCACGGCTCGGCCTCGGGAACACACCCGAGAGCATGTCCGCGACCGCGCGCATCGAACGGGCCACGGGTGTGCGTTTCGGAATGCTGAGCGTGCGCGGTACGGCGATTTCAGATACGGCCGGCAACGAGGTGATAACCGCGTTAGGCGACGCGCCCTATTCGCTGTCGGAAGAGATCGAGACCGTCGAATGGCTGCACGAAGAGGTCATGCAAGGCCAGCGCGTGGAAGCCGGCGAGGCCGACGCTGTCGTGCGCTCACTCGCGCTCGCGATGCACGCGAATCAGAGCCTCAAGATCCCGCTCCTGCAGCTGACCCGGTACGACCAGTACACGACGACGCACTCACTCAACGTCTCCGTACTGGCGATGGCGTTAGGCGAGCGCCTCGGCCTCGCGCGCAACGAAGTGCGCGCCATCGGCGTTTCTGGTCTGCTGCACGACCTGGGCAAGGTGCGCATTCCACCGGAAATCCTCCAGAAGCCTGGGCGCCTTACGGAGATGGAGTGGGAAGTCATGCGCCGACATCCGGAGGATGGTGCGCGACTGATTCTGTCGAACGAAGCGATCCCGGAGCTGGCTGCAGTCGTCGCGTTCGAGCATCACATCATGCTCGACGGCGGCGGCTATCCGCATCGCCGCAAGCCGTGCGACTGCCATACGATCAGCAAGATCGTGCACGTCTGCGATTTGTACGACGCGCTACGGACGAATCGCCCGTATCGGCCAGCCTGGCCGTCAGAGAAAGTGCTGCGCTACATCGAAGAGCGCATCGGAACAGAGCTCGACGCTGATGCGGCTCGTGTCTTCGTGCAATTGATGCGCGAGAATGAGGCGATCGAAGTGCCCTTCGATATCGCCGCGCCGGTTTCTGGTTAGGCGAGACGGGACTCACGCACAAGATCTAAAAACCCACCGCGGTGAAGCTTTCTACAAGGCCCGGCTTGTCGGGGCGGCCGGAACTTCCTCTCGCGCAGACGGCGCATCAGGCGTAAAGTCCTCGCCCGGATTGATGAAGCGATCGCGCTCCAGTCCGTATTGCCGATCATACAACTGCCGGTAGCGGCCACCTAACGCGAGAAGCTCGCGGTGCGTTCCGCGCTCTACAATCTCGCCCGCCTCGAGCACCAGGATCTGATCCGCGCTCTCGATCGTGGACAGGCGATGCGCGATAACAAACGTCGTCCGGCCGCGGCGTAATGAGCGCAGGCCGTCGCGGATCATCGCCTCACTCTCGCTATCGAGGCTCGATGTCGCTTCGTCGAGTATGAGGATGCGCGGATCGGCCAGGATCGCACGCGCGATCGCCACGCGCTGACGCTGCCCGCCCGACAACTTGACGCCGCGTTCGCCCACAACGGTGTCGTAGTTCTTCTCGAACTTCTCGATGAATTCGTCCGCGTGCGCGATGCGCGCGACATCGCGAACCTCCGCTTCGGTCGCGCCGGGCCTCGAGTACGCGATGTTCTCGCGAATCGTCCCGTCGAACAGAAAGTTGTCCTGCATAACAACGCCGAGGTTGCGTCGATAGTCCGGCAAACGCAGCGAGGTGAGATCGCGCCCGTCGATCTTGACGCGCCCGATCGTTGGCTTGTTGAAGGCCATGACCAGTCCGATGAGCGTGCTCTTCCCGCCCCCGCTCGATCCGACCAGGGCTGTCGTTGTCCCTGGCGGCGCGTGAAATGAGACGTGACGCAGCACCGGCGTATTCGGGGCATACTCGAACGAAACGTCCTCGAACTCGACATCGCCGTTCACCTCCTCCACGCGTTCGCGAGAGGCTGTGTCCGACGTCTCAGGCGTCGTGTCACGGATTTCCCGGATGCGGTCGAGCCCCGCAAACGCCTCCGTGATCTGCGTACCGATGGACGCGATCTGTACGAGCGGCGCGGCGACGAGTCCGATGAAGAAGATGTACATCACGAGATCGCCTAACGTCATCGTTCCGGCGAGAATGGCGCGTCCACCAAAGACGATCAGCAGCACTCCGATCGCGCCGGCAATCACGGTCGTTGCCGCACCAACGAGCGAAGTAGCCGTGATTGTCTTGGCGATGTTCTTGAAGAGACGCTCCACGCCTTCGGTGAAAATCCCTTTCTCGCGCTCCTCCGACGTGTACACCTTCACGATACGGATGCCGCCGATCGTCTCCGCGAGTCGCCCCGACACTTCGGCGTTGATCACCGAGCGTTCACGGAACACTGGGCGCAGCCGCTTGAAGGCGTACGCCATCATAGCTCCAAAGCCTAACAAGACGACAATGGTGACGGTCGTCAGGCGCCAGTTCAGGTAGAACAACACAGCGAGCGCCATCATGGCCGTTAGGGCGCCACCACACAGCTGGATGAGCCCAGTGCCGACCAGGTTCCGGATCCCTTCGGCATCGCTCATGATGCGTTGTATGAGCGCCCCAGTCTTCGTGCCGTCGAAGTAGCCGACTGGTAGCGAGAGCACATGCGCTTGTACGGCGCGGCGCATATCGGTGATGGCGCGCTGCGCCGCCACGCTCACAACCTGCGAGAGAGAGAAGGCGGTAATCGCCTGAATGATCGTCGCGCCGCCGGCGGCGAGGGCGAGCGGCACGAGCAACTGCGCGCGCCCCTTACCAATCACGTCGTCAATCAAATACTTCGAACTTCCTGGCAAGACGAGTCCGCTAAGTCGATTGATCAGCATTAGCACGAGGCCTATCGACAGCGAACGACGATGCGCCCAGATCAACTCGCGCGACTCGGCCCACGCGCGTGAGAGGTTGATCTGCTTCTTCTTATCCGGCTTGCCTGACGGTGTTTCGGGCTTGGCTGGCGCGCTCATGAGGCGAGGTAATCGGCGAGATGAACATAAACGAGGCACACGTGAACGCACGGTGATGTCCGCGCCGTTGCCTGGCAGACCGTTCCCATACACCTTCCATCGCAGCAGACTGGATGCGCGATACTCCACCTCCCCCAGCGACGTACAGCCGCTCTTCCGTCGACCCGCCACGCGCCACAGCGCGCGCGGCTGCCGATCGCGCAGAGGATATCGAGCGACTGCAGCGGGCCGCGGCGCGGGCCAATGCCCTCCAGCAGATCACGGAGGAGCTGGCCCGGCCTATTGAGTATGTGGAGGTCGTCGAGGCGATCGTGCGCGCCAGTGTACAGGCGCTCGGAGCACGCGCCGGGGCCGTCTTCGAATGGCAGCCCGAGCCTCCGTCCTTCTGCCTGGCATGCGCCTTCAACTACTCGCCCGACATCGTCGCGCAGCTGGATCGCATTCCGGCTGACGCGCGTGCCCTGGAAGCCGCGGGAATTCAGAGCGGCGAACCGATCGTCTTCGAGACGCACGCCGTTTTTGAGCGCTCCTTCCCACGCCTGGCAGGCATCGACAAGGAAGTCGAAACGCGCATTCTGCTTCCGTTGCGAGCCGCGCACGAGTTGATCGGCATCCTGGCGCTGTCATTCGGCGTCGAGCGCGGTGTGCCGCCTAACGAGCGGGCGTTTGCCCGCGCCGTTGCACGGCAGTGTTCCTTGGCGCTCGAGCGGGCGCGTTTGTACCAGCGCGAGCAGCAGGCGCGAACAGTCGCGGAATCCGCGACGGCGCGTCTCGAGGAAGCGCTCGACGCGATGAGCGATCAGCATTTCGTCTGCGACACCGCTGGCCGTTACGTGCGCTTCAATCGCGCGGCGCGCGACTTCCTGCGACGCAACGGCTACGACCCGGATGAACTGATCGGGAAGGTGATGTGGGAGGAGTTCCCGCTTCTCGTGGGCGGACCCATGTATCACGCCGTACAGCGCGCGCTCAAAGACGGCATCTCAGCGTCCTTCGACGCGCGCAGCCGCTACGCCACATCGTGGTACGAGGGGCATGCCTATCCGGTCGGCGAGGGAATCGCCGTCTACGCGCGCGATGTCACGGAACGTCGTCAGGCAGACGAAGCGAATCAGTTCCTCGCCGATGCGACATCTGCGCTCGCGCAGTCGTTGGAGCCAGATCTCGCCATCGCCGAGATCACGCGAGGGCTCGTCCCCGCCTTTGCCGACATCTCGGCCGTGTTCGTGCGCGGTGATGATGCGCGCGTACGACCCGTGGCATACGCCGGCGACGCCGAATTCGTTCAACTCCTGTGGGACAAGGAACGCCGGCGTCCACTGGCTAACGTCGCGTCCCACCCTGTGCATCGCGTGCTCACGGAGGGAACGTCCGTGTTGCTGGAAGACGTCACGGCGGAAACCGTCAGCCGAATTGCTCCAGGAGAGCCGCACCTCGTCGATCTCGCGCTCGAGTTGGGCATGACGAGCTTGATGTATGTGCCGCTGACGGCGCGGGGACGTACGTTAGGCGTGCTCTCGGTCGCCACCACCGGTGAGCGGCGCCGTTTCTCGTCGCGCGACAGAGTGCTGGCCGAAGAGATCGCGCGCCGTTCGGCGATTCACCTGGACAACGCACGGCTGTTCGCCGCAGCGGAGCGGGCGCGCACCGAGGCGGAACGCGCCAGCCAGGCCAAGAGCGAGTTCCTCGCCGTCATGAGCCACGAGCTGCGCACGCCGCTCAACGCGATCGCAGGCTACACGGAGCTGCTGGAGATGGGCGTCCGCGGGCCGGTCAATGCCCAGCAGATCGAGGACCTGAAGCGAATCAAGCAGAGCCAGCGCCACTTGTTAGGCCTGATCAACGAGCTGCTCAATTTTGCGCGGCTGGACGCCGGTGGCGTTCACTTCGACTTCCGGGACATCGCCGTCGCCGAGTGCATCAGCGCGACGCTGGCGCTCGTGGAACCGCAGGTGCGCAGCCACGGGCTGAAGTGCGAGGCCGACGCGATCGATCCTGCGATAATCGTGCACACGGACGCCGAAAAGCTGCGCCAGATCCTGCTCAATCTGTTCAGCAATGCGATCAAGTACACACCGCGCGGTGGATACATACGCGTGCTCGTCGACTACGATACCGAGCGCGTGCGCCTGCAAGTTGCGGATACCGGCGCCGGGATCCCCGCCGACAAGCTGGAGACGATCTTCGAGCCATTCGTGCAGGTGAATCGCACCCTGAGCACGGCCAATGACGGCGTGGGTCTGGGACTCGCGATCAGCCGCGATCTCGCGCGTGCGATGGGGGGCGACCTCACTGTGGAGAGTCGCCTGTCGAGCGGCTCGACATTCACGGTGCATCTCAAGCGCGCCCAGAACGGCGGCGACGGCATGGTAGCTCGTTAGGTGACGGCGCCCGCCGGCCACCGGTCCAGCACGTTCGTCCCCAAGCTCGTAACGAGTCTCAAGGCGTACGACCGGCACCACTTTGCCGCCGATCTCATGGCGGGCACGATCGTCGGAATCGTCGCGCTGCCACTCGCCATCGCGTTCGCGATCGCGAGTGGCGTCCCCCCCGAACGCGGACTCATCACAGCTATCGTCGCCGGGTTCCTGATCTCCGCGCTCGGTGGCTCTCGCGTCCAGATTGGGGGACCGACGGGCGCGTTCGTCGTGATCGTGTACGGAATCGTGCAGCGTTATGGACTCGAAGGACTCACGGTTGCGACGCTCATGGCCGGCGTCCTGTTGATCGTGATGGGGTTCGCTCGCTTGGGGCAGATCAT
>DATBKN010000527.1:0-3942 GCA_036555845.1 Gemmatimonadaceae bacterium
GGTGTTCTCGTCGCTGGTGTCGCCGACGACTTTTTATGCGCGGCGGCGCACGATCTACGTGTTCTTCGATCGCTGCCAGCACGGCACGAAGCTGGCGCCGGCCGAATGTGTCGAGCGGTTGGCGTTAGGCGGATCCTCACAGGGCGGCCTGTACAAGGACTATCGCTCGCCGCGCCGCGTCGAAGCCGCGGTCGGCGGGCGGCAAGCCGAGCTGTGGGGCGATGCGCAGTGGCAGCTGCTGCGTGAAGTCATCGAGCAACGCAATCCGACGCGCATCGGGATCAACACATCGCGCACCTTCGCGTTCTCGGACGGGCTTACGGCGGGTGAACGCGAAGGGATGGGTACAGCGTTAGGCACGAAATGGACGTCGCGCTTCAAGCGCGCCGAGGCGCTCCCGCTGGAGCTGATCGCCTCACGTCTGCCCGCGGAAGAGCAGGCGTTCAAGGAGCTCACGACGCTCGTGCACCAGCTCATCGGCCGCATGTTCTCGAACGAGGTCATCACGCCCGGCGTCACGCGCACGCAGGATCTGGTCTGGTGGTGGCGGCAGCAGGTGAACGACCTCGGGCTCGGGACCTGGTTCCAACCCTCGGTGTCCGTACAGCGGCAAGGGACGAGCGCCGAACAGTTAGGCGACAACCCGGTGATCATGCGCGGCGACGTCCTCTGGTGTGACGTCGGCATTACGGCGATGCGCCTCAACACCGACACGCAGCATAACGGCTACGTGCTGCGCGAAGGCGAAAGCGACGCGCCGGCCGGCATCAAGCAGGCTCTCGCAAACTCGAACAAGATGCAGGACATCCTCTTTGACGAAACTCGGCCGGGACGCAGCGGCAATGAGATCCTGCGCTCCGTCCTAACGAGAATGAACAGCGAAGGGCTCAATGGGACGATGTACTCGCACCCGATCGGGATGCACGGCCACGGCGCGGGGCCGCTGATCGGTCTCTGGGACTATCAGGAAGGAGTGCCGGGTCGCGGCGACGCGAAGGTAATCCCGAACATGTGGTTCTCCGCCGAGCTGCAGGTGACGACGCCGGTGCCGGAGTGGAGCGGTCAGCCCGTGCGCATGGCGCAGGAGGAGGACTTCATCGTCGGGGCGGATGGCAAACCGAGGTGGGCGCTGAAACGGCAATCCGAGTTACATCTGGTTAGGCCGCCGGTAAGCTGAACTGCTCAACAAAACAAGGAGCTTTGGGTTGCGAGTTCCGAGTCGCGAGTTCCGAGTTTTCAAATCAGTAACTGCATGATGTGTGGACGGCGTCACGAGTAGCTGAGCCTCTCGTCCTCGAGACTCGGCACTCGAGACTCGCCACCCACAGCTCCTTGTTTCGATCTTTAGCGTTTCGCGTAACGCAGATATAGTGGCGGAAGCAGGAACAGATTGAGCAACGTCGACGATACAAGCCCGCCCACGATGACGACCGCCATCGGATGCTCGATCTCGTGACCCGGCTTGGTTCCGCTGAGCACGAGCGGCAGCAGCGCGATGGCCGTGACGAGCGCGGTCATGATGATCGGCAGCAGTCGCTCGTGCGCGCCGCGGATCACCAGCTCTCTTCCGAACGGCACGCCTTCCTCACGCTCGAGGTGCCTGTAGTGGCTCACGAGCATGATTCCGTTGCGGGCCGCGATCCCGAGAACCGTCACGAATCCGACAAGCGCCCCTAACGAGACGACGCCGCCGGTCGTCAATATGGCCAGCACGCTGCCCACGAGCGCGAAGGGAATCGTGGCAAAGACGAGCGTAGCGACTCGCCAACTCTGAAAGTCGCTATACAGAATCAGGAAGATAAACAACGCCGACACGAACGAGAGCGTGATGAGGCGCCAGCGCGCGGCACGTTGCGCCTCGTACTCGCCGAGTACTTCGGGATGATAGCCGGCGCCAAAGGCTACGGCGCCGACGCTGTCTTCCACTTCGCGCGCGACGCTGCCGAGGTTGCGCCCCTTGACGTTTGCCGTTACGTCGATTCTGCGCGACGCATCCTGTCGAGTGATTTCGTTAGGCGTCGGCGCGATGCGCACATCGGCCAGCTCGCTCAGCGGCGCGATGCCGCCGTTGGCGATCGCGATGGGGAGCGCGCGGAGCGCGTTGGGATCGCTGCGTACGCTCGGCGTCCCCCACACAACGACGTCGAAGCGCTTCTGGTCCTGATACACTTCGCCGACTTTGCTGCCGCGGATGAGCGTCTCCACCTGGTCGCGCACATCGCCGGGCGACACGCCTAACCGCGCCGCTGCGTCGTGTCGCGGGCGCACTTCGATCTGCGGCACCAGCACTTGAGCCTGTACTTTGAGATCGCTGATCCCTTCGATGTTCTTCATCGTCCCAGCGACGGCGTCGGCGCGCGCGCGCAGCTCGGCGAGGTCGGGCCCGAAGATACGCACGACGATCGTCGCGCTCGCACCCGTCAACACTTCTTTGATGCGCTCGCGCAGATATGTCAGCAGATCGCGATACAGCCCAGGGTACGTGTCGACGACATGCTGGATCTTCCCGACCGTCTCGTCGTAATCGACGCTCGGGTCCACGCTCACCCAAAGCTCGGTGAAGTTCGGGCCGACGACTTCGTCGGCCACTTCTGCGCGTCCGATGTGCGAACCGAAGTTGCGCACGCCTTCGATGGTGCGCAGGTCCTTGCTCGCGCGGATCGTCACGCGCGTCATCGCCTCGAGCGAGGTGCCGGGCTTTTCCACCCAGTGCATCAGGAAGTCGTATTCCCGGAAGTGCGGCAGGAACTCTTCGCCAAGGAGCGGCGTGAAGAGGACCGTGGCACCTAACGCGACAGCGACAATTCGCTGTGACGTGAGCGGGCGGTCCACAAACCACGGGAGCCAGCCGGCGTACTTCGCGCGCATGCGCTGCACCAGCGGCGGATCCGGCTTGTGGTCCAGGCTCTGCGGCAGAAGGATCAGCGACAGTGCCGGCGTCACGATGAGCGCGACGATGAGCGAGGCCATCACCGCCACGACGTACGACATGGCGAGCGGCCTGAAGAACGTCCCGGCGAGTCCACCGAGGAAGAAGACCGGGAGCAGAACGAGCGCGACGATGATGCTCGCGTACACCACGGCGCTACGCACTTCCAGCGACGCGTCGAGCACCACGTCGAAGGCCGGTCGCGGCGATTCGAGCGAGCGATTCAATCGCAATCGCCGGACGATGTTCTCCACGTCGATAATGGCGTCGTCCACGACCTCGCCTAACGCGATCACGAGTCCCGCGAGGACCATCGTGTCGATCGTGCCACCGCGATAGCGCATGAGCACGGCCGCGGCGACGAGCGACAGCGGGATCGCCACGAGCGAGATCGCCGCGGTGCGCCAGTTTCTCAGAAACAGCGTCAGGATGATGACGACGAGCACGACGCCGATGAGAAGCGCGCGATTCAGATTGCTGATCGACATCTCGATGAACGTCGCCGGACGGAAGATCGTCGGATCGACCTTCACGCCGCTGAGCCCGGGGGCCAGCGATTCCAGCGCCGACTCCACGCCGCGCGTGACAGACAGCGAGTTCGCCCAGGGGTGCTTCTCGACGATCAGCAGCAAGCCCGGCGCGTCATCGATGACGGCGTCGCCGATCGGCGCCTGATGGCCTTCCACGACGGTCGCGACGTCGCCTAACGTGATCGGCGCGCCGCTCCGAAAGGCGACTGGTGCGCGCGCGAGTTCTTCCGGCGTGAGCACGCTGGGCCGCTGCGACACGGCGAAGCGCTGGTTCGGCATGTCGATGAAGCCGCCGGCTTGCACGGAGACCGCGTTGCGCGCCGCTTCGCGTACTTGTTTCACCGTCAGCTCGTTCGCCCGCAGCAGATCCGGATGCACGAGCACCTGCAGCTGGCGATCGCGCTGACCCCAGATCGCGACATTCGCTACGCCCGGCACCGAGATCAGGCGCGGTCTGATCGTCCACTTGGCGAGCGTCGTCAG
>DATBKN010000528.1:0-4286 GCA_036555845.1 Gemmatimonadaceae bacterium
GTACGAACACGCCCTCGCGTCGCTTGGCTGCGAGGTGCGTCATATCGCGGCATCCCCGGACGAGCCCGACTCGGTCTTCGTCGAGGACACGGCGATCGTGCTCGACGAAGTCGCTGTCATCACGCGGCCTGGAGCGGCCTCTCGGCGCCCAGAAACCACTGGAATTGCGCAGGTGCTGGGCGACTATCGGGAGCTGCGTCACCTCGAACCGCCGGCAACGCTGGACGGCGGCGACGTCCTGCGTGTTGGGCGCGTGTTATACGTCGGCCAGTCGCAGCGCACAAACGCAGCAGCTGTCGCTCAGCTTCAATCCCTGCTAAAGCCGTGGCAGTATCGCGTCGTCCCCGTCGAAGTCAGCGGCTGCCTGCATCTCAAGAGCGCTGTAACCGCAGTGAGTGAGAACCGCTTGCTCATCAATCGTGCATGGACGAACGTGAGCGCGTTCGATGCCCACGGGCTGGTTGATGTCGCCGCCGAGGAGCCATTCGGCGCCAACGCGCTGCTCGTGCGTGATAGCGTGATTTACCCGTCGCACCTAACGCGGACAGCTGAGCGTCTCGAGAGAGCAGGCATCAATGTGATCAGCATCCCGTGCAGCGAAATTGCGAAAGCTGAAGGCGCTGTCACCTGTTGTAGCCTCGTCTTCGAATCGTGAGCGATCCGGCGCGGCGCCGCGGCCTCGGTCTGTGGATGTGCACCGCGCTCGTTGTCGGCAACATGATCGGCTCGGGCGTGTTTCTGCTGCCTGCATCTTTGGCTCAGTTCGGTGGCATCAGCATCGTGGGCTGGCTGTTCAGCGCGGGTGGCGCAGTGTGTCTGGCGCTGGTCTTCGCGCGCCTCGCGATGCAGCTGCCGAAGATCGGCGGACCTTACGCGTTCGCGCGCGAGGGCTTCGGCGATTTCGGCGGGTTCCTGATGGCCTGGTCGTACTGGATCGCCATCGTTACAGCCGACGCGGCGCTGGCCGTTGCAGGGGTCAGCTACCTAACGATTTTCTGGCCCGCGCTGGCTGCGTCGCCTTTGTTAGGCGCGGTCGCCGCGATCGGCGTGCTCTGGCTGCTCACGCTCGTGAACCTGCGCGGTGTGCGCACCGCCGGTCAGTTGACGCTTGTCACGACAGTACTCAAAGTGCTGCCGCTCCTTGCAATCGGTATCTTCGGATTCCTGGCGTTCAATTCCGCGCACTTCACTCCGTTCAATCGTTCAGGCTCCTCGCCGATCGCGGCGATCTCCGCAACCGTGACGCTAACGCTGTGGGCATTCACCGGGCTCGAATCCGGGACTGTTCCTGCCGCGGACGTTCACGATCCCGCGCGCACAATTCCACGCGCAACCATACTCGGCACGCTCATCGCCGCTGCGATCTACATTCTGAGCACTGTCTCGGTCATGGGCATCATCGATCCGGCCGAGTTGGCGACATCGACTGCACCGTTCGCGGACGCGGCGCGCAGAATATGGGGTCCATGGGGTCACGCGCTCATCGGTGCGGGGGCGGCCATCTCGTGTTTCGGCGCGCTGAACGGTTGGCTCCTCCTGTCGGGACAGCTGCCGCGCGCTGCGGCGCTGGATGGGCTACTGCCTGCGCGGTTGGCGAGTGTCAATGCGCGCGGAACTCCCGCGTTCAGCCTCGTCCTGTCGACATGTCTGACGATGGTTCTCGTTATGATGAATTACACGCGCGGGCTCGTGCAGGCGTTCACGTTCATGATCCTGCTTGCGACGCTCGCGACGCTCTTGCCTTACGTATTCTCCAGCATGACGTCCGTGCTGATCACATTGCGCGAGCGTTCGGGGACGGGGCGCGCGGCGCTGCGGATGATAATCGCCGTCATCGCATTCGCATTCTCGTTATGGGCGATCGCCGGGGCAGGGAGGGATGTGGTGTACTGGGGCTTTCTCCTGCTGCTTGCCGGGTTACCGATTTACGTCCTCATGCGGCGCAAATTGCCGTCTCCGGAGCCTGTCGTACCTCCAACCAGAATGACCACAGATGCCTAGCATTGACGCCTTCATCGGCAGCGGTTGCCTCGCAACGCGGTCGCGGCGAGATGGATCACGCTGGGTGCGAGCCCTAATCATCGTACTGCTCGCACTGCCGCTGGGACTCGGCGCACAGCCGTCCACACCGCCGGTACCGCGCGCGATCCGTGAGATCAAAGAAGCCGACATCAAACGTGATCTCTTTGCCATGGCGTCCGAGGAGATGCGCGGCCGCGAGGGTGGAACGCTCGATGAGATGCGCGCCTCCATGTGGGTGGCGGAGCAGTACCGGCGCATCGGTCTGCAGCCCGCTGCCGAAGACGGCACCTGGTTCCAGTGGTTCAACATCGTTCGCACGCGCGTCTCGGTGACCTCGAGCCGCGCGACGATTGGCGGCCAGTCGCTCACTCTGTTCGGCGACATCATCCCGCTCGGCGTTGCGCCGGTCGAAGCGACGGGGCAGGTGCTGTGGCTCGCCGACCCCGCGGACACCACGACCGACATCCGCGGACGGATCGTTGCGACGCTTCTCCGAGCGCCAGTTCAAGGCTCCATCCGACCGACGGGCTATCCGCTAAACATCCGCTACGCGAACGCCGCGATTACAGGGACGCTCGCGCGCCTAACGCGGCGTGGCGCTGCAGCCATCCTGCTGGTCGCCAATGAACCCGTAGACAGCGCCTTCCAACCAGTCGCCGCTATGCGGGAACGTGGGGATTACGACGTGGACCGCGCGACCCCGCGAGCAGCCAGACAATCGGACCGGGTGGCAGCTCCTCCGACTATTGGCGCGGGCTCGACGCCAGCCCTGTTGCTGCGCGCCAGGATGGCCGCGGCGTTGCAGGAGGGAAGGGAAGCCACGCTCGCCATTCGTCTCGAACGCTTCGAGACTCCCTCCGTGAACGTCATCGGCTCTCTGCGGGGCACAGATCCCGCGCTGCGCGACGAGTACGTCCTGTACAGCTCGCACCAGGACGCCAATGGCGTGCGCCTGCTCGTACCTAACGACTCGGTGCTGGCCGGCGCAGATGACAATGCATCGGTGAGCGTCGCCGAGTTCGCGGCGGCCCGCGCCTTCGTCGCCCAACGCCCTAGGCGCTCGCTCCTCTTCGTGCACCACGGCGCGGAAGAGCGCGGCCTGCTGGGTTCGCGGTACCACTCGGCGCATCCCGTCGTGCCGCTCGCGCAGATCGTGGCTGTGCTCAACGGCGACATGATCGGCCGCAACCATCCTGATACCGCGGCGCTGCTTGGCGCACAGCCTCCGCATCGCAGCTCGAGTGAGCTCGTTGAGATGGCGCTCAGGGCCAACGCGGCGACGTCGAAGTTCGTGGTGGACACCCTGTGGGATCGGCCGACGCATTCCGAGGGGTGGTTCTTCCGCAGCGACCACCTGCCTTACGTACGGCTGGGCGTTCCATCACTTATGTACTCCACAAACCTGCACGACGATTACCACACCGCGAACGACGTCCCTGAGCGGATCGACTACCCCAAGCTGACGCGCATGGCGCAGTGGATGTACCTGACGGGATGGTATGTCGCGAATGCGCCGAAGCGGCCGGCAGTGGACGCGGGATTCAAGCTGGAACGCTGAGCAGACTCGTTAGGACGGCCAGCGTACAGCGCGTGACGCCCGCTCACCAGGGGTTGAACTGGTAACCCTGGGCCTGGAACACGTTGAGCGCCGACATCGCCGAGATTGCGAGCTGAACGCCGGGAAGGAGCTCCTCGCGCTTCACACCACGAAACCCTGCGGTCTGACCGCAAAGCACCAGCTGCACACCGTTGGCTAGAAGCTCTTCCACCAGCTGCTTGCTCGGATTCGGCTTGCCGCCGAACCTCGCGCCGTACGCCAAATCGGAGAGCAGCGACATCCAGCCCGAGCCATGGACGACGCCCGCCGCACGCACACGCTCGTTAGGAATGCCGTGCCGTGCGCTGAGGTTGAGAAAGCGAGCGATCGTGGTGAGCTGCTGATTGACGCCCACAGAATCCGCCACGTCAATCACGTACACAGCCTTGAAGACGTGACCATCCGGAATCTTGAACGTGGCGTCGTCAACTTTGACCGAGCGCCCCGCACTCTGGATGATCGGACCGGACAGAGTCACCCCGGCAACGCTGGGCGGCTGCGCGGCCTGCTGCTGCGCGGCGAGTGTCCCAGGAGCGGCGAGGATGGAGAGAACCGAAAGCGCAGCGGCGGTCCTCGTTAGGCGAAGCGGCGCGACGCCGAAGAGCGGGAGCAGCATAAGCGGAAGTGCGGCGTTGAAGGATGGGAGAGAGGCAGGAAGGACCGCACG
>DATBKN010000529.1:0-5410 GCA_036555845.1 Gemmatimonadaceae bacterium
GCATCTGCATCTCGGTCCAGCGCCATGCTTTGTGCAGCGAGAAGATCAGCAGGAGAAGCCCGACTCCTGCCGAGAACACGCCGTACGTGAGTAGCCCGACGAACGGCGAGAAGAAGAACTGCATCAGCAATCCCATCCCCACTTGGCCCTTGTAGATGAGGTTCTGAGCTTGCTTCTGATCCGGCGTCATACTCACGTGAATCGCGGCCAGTGCTCGCCGCGCATTGACTTGCTTCTCGAGATGGTCCGCCACTGCGCCGATGTCGCGCCGCGCATCGAGAACGAGGTCGGCGCCCTTGTCCTGCTCACCAACCAGGTCCATCGATGTCCCGAGCGGACTCTGTCCCAGCGTCTTGTCGTTCTCGCGTTGCTGTTCGACGGCTGCGAGCACGTTCTTGTCATTCAGCGCCATCGCGACGGGAAAGACGCTTCCGATGCCGATCGCGCCGTACAGCATTGCCACAGCCATGTACTGAAAGCGCCGACCGCCAAGGTTGCCTGTCGCCGCCATGACGGCCTTTGCTACCGCATACGCAATCCCGACCGAGAGCAAGTGCCGGATGAACGGGATCGTCATCGAAACCAGGCCAAAGACCAGCGCACAGCCTAACGCGGCGCCCAAACCCCACGTCAGCGCGCGTTGATTCGTTTTCGGGCCGCGTCCGAAGGCCAGCGCCTTCGCGTACGGTGCGCGACATTTCCCGCAGACCGGTCGACCGGCCATCGCGAAGTAGGTCTGATACAGCGTCGTTTTACAGTCGGAGCAGCGCAAGACGGGCGGCACGGCGACCGGTCCGCTCGCGGGCTCGTCTTCCTCAACCTTGCTCTGACTGCGGACGGGCGGAGCCGCCTTCTCGTTCGTCGGCTCTGTCTCGAGCTTCCGGAACGCATCGAACATGCTATTTGAGTTCGAAGACATGCGTGTGGTCCTGGCGATTCGTTTGGTGGGCTCACCCTGAGGCGCCGACGCTGCGCCGAGGGACAATAGGAGACGCTCGACGGCGGCGCTGGTTACGTCACGACCGTCACGACCGAGTGCATGTCCGCGGGCCTAAGTGCTTCTCCGGCATACCGCTTTGACTCATAATTCGCTTGGCGCTGAACCCGCGAGCAGTACCGGATCTCTCAGCGCGACTGCCTAACGGGGCATGACATGTCGACGATCGATTCCTCCCTCAACCGACGCGACTTTTTCGGCGCTACAGCGGCGCTCGGCCTCACCCTCGGCTCTCCGTCTGCTTCGACGGCGAGCAGTCACGTGGCACGCCGTGAGGACCAGCCGAACAGCGATGCGTCGCTCGACGACAACGTCTACACGCGCCTCCTCGGCGTTCGCCCGCACCTCGGCGCTCACGAACACATCTCGCGACTCGGTGGCGGGCGCATGTCGCGCGAAGTGCTCGATGCGATGGCCGAGGCCAATGAGTACTTCGTGGATATGCGCGAGCTTAATGCGGCCGCCGGCCGCCGCGTGGCCGAACTGCTCGGTGCGGAAGCAGCAATGATCACGGCTGGCGGCTTCTCGGGGATGATCCTCGGCGCGGCTGCCTGCCTAACAGGAACGGACGCGGAGAAGGCCGCCGCGCTACCGCATCCCACGTGGGAGCGGCGTGAATGCCTCATTCAGACCGCGCAGAAGTTCGATTACGATCGCGCCTATCGCGCAGCCGGCGCGACGATGGTTTATGCCGACACCAAAGCCGACATTGAGGCGCGCCTGGGCCCGCGCACGGCATTCATTGCGATATTGAGCGCCAGCGAACGACAGGGAGTCTTTGCGCCACCCTTCGCAGCAGATAGAGCACCGCCGCCCAGCCCACAGCTCGTTCCCCACGAAGAGCTGATCGCCGTGGGTAAGCGCGCCGGCGTTCCTGTGATCGTCGACATGGCGTCGGATCTCCCTCCCTGGCCACAGCTCGATCGTTTCATCAAAGCCGGTGCCGACTTACTTGTACTGAGCGGCGGCAAAGCCATCGGCGGTCCGCAGTCGTCAGGCGTCCTCCTCGGCCGTCGCGACCTCATCGACGCGGCACGGCTCAACTCGACACCTAACGACAACATTGGACGCGGCATGAAGGTCGGCAAGGAAGAGATCATCGGCTTGATCGTGGCGCTCGAGCGCTACGTCAAGACCGATCACACCGCCGACATGGAGCGCTGGAACATGCGGTCGCGACGCATCGTCGAGCGCTTGCAGGGGATCTCCGGCCTCAAGGCGACGTACGCCCTCAACACAGCCGGGTATGGCGACGCCGACCTAGCGTGGGATGAGAAGGACATTGCGCTCAACCGCGATTCCTTGCGCCGGGAGTTGGCCAACGGCTCGCCACGGGTCGAGCTGGAAGTGATCGTCACGCAGGATCGCGGCACGACCACCTGGCACGCGACGGCCAGGACGCGCGTGTTGCGCGATGGCGAAGAATTGCTCGTCGCCCGGCGGCTGCGCGAAGTGTTCGGAGAAGCCCGCCGAGCCGAATGATTGGCGCCTAACGCTTTGGCTGCCAGTCCACTGGCAGCTTGTACGCGTCTTTCAACATGACGACGTATTCGGCCATGGGTGGAAGGCCCACAGCGGCTCGCCGCTCATCGACGTGGAGGGTGTCTTCAATCGGATGCGCGACCATACGTCCAGCCACGATCGCGAACGAAGTGCCATAGCGCTGCGGTTTGCCGGATTCGATGAGGATTCGATCTGTCATCGTCGCGAGATCCTGCGCCGGGAGCTCACCTCGCGCCGCCGCTGAATCGAGTCGTGGCATCAGTCGACGACGAAATGCAGTATCGGGCGTGTGCTGCAGGACGAGCCACGCTGCGTTCACGCCTTCCTTGCCGACCAGCTGCGGCGTCGGCCACCCGTGTTGCGCTACGATTTCACGCAGCCGCTTGGTCCTTGCTGAGTCGCTTCTCATCAAACCCCAGGCGTAGCTCGTGTCTTTGCGCGCCATGGCGGGGCCAAATCCCTCGCGCGCCGCTTGATCCTCGGCGCCGAGTCGCACGAGTTCGACGCGCAGCGCGCTGTCCGGTTGCATCGCGGAGCGTTGCGCCTCTTTGCATGCGAACGCAGCGAGCCACGCGCACATACCCAACACGACAAAGACTCGGTGCCTAACGCACAATGGTTGAGCTATCCTCAGCGGTTGCTGTTCCACACGCGGGATCTACCCTTGGCGATCTGCTCCATGGTTCGGCCCGTGCGGACAGAGGTTTGCTCGGCGGCAACGACATCATAACCCGGGCGTGCAAACTCGTCGCGATGTTTGATCAGTAACCACGCCGGCTTCTCGGGATTACCGCGACGCAGGCGCACGAGCACCCACGACCCGCGCAGACGCTTGCCACGCAGCTCGAACTTGAAGTCGCCTTTTTCATGACCATCGCGCAGGCGCTGCACCGGGTCATCGGTCTCTTCGGGATACGTGTACGTTCCTCGATCCCACAACATCACGGTTCCACCGCCGTACTCACCCTTCGGAATGACTCCTTCGAAGGTGTTGTACTCCATCGGGTGATCTTCCACCTGCATCGCGAGACGCTTGTCACGCGGATCGAGGCTCGGGCCTTTCGGAACGGCCCAGCTCTTCATCACGCCGTCAAGCTCCAGACGCAGGTCGAAATGCAGCGCGGTCGCAGCGTGCTTCTGTATGACATACGACAGGGCGCGCCGTCGTTTCGCGACCGGCCGTTTGCCTTTCGGCTCAGCCGTTCTCGTGAAATCGCGCTTTCGTCGGTACTCGGCGAGCGCTCCTTCGCCCGCTTTCGCCGTCGGCGCCGCACGACTATTCGTACTGCGCCCAGCTCGCTTCGCTGCCGTTTTTGCTTTGCGTAGAGCCACGTTGGATCGTGCGGCAACCTTCGGGCCTGCGTTCCTCGGGCTGCCTAACGGGTAACCTGCTGCAGCAGCGGGCCGTGCGGTTGTCCTACCCCGTTTGATTCCCCGAATCGCTGCTCGATATCGACCCCTGTAGGTCGGCCGTCAAACTGGCGCTGCCGCCGATCAGCTCTTCCCACGACATCTCCTGTCCCTTCCGTTTCCCTTTCTCTACGATTTTGAGGCCTTCAGGGCCGAGCGTCACGGTGTACGCAACGCCCTTGAATTCGATCTCGCGCTTGAGCGCCTTGTCGAGTTTCGTGGTCATATGGGGTCCGATTGGTTGCTAGTCCGGCGCGGCACAAGCGGGGTCTAGTGTCAGCCTCAGCGGGAGCGGGGCGCACCCAACCCAAAGGTGCGTCGCGGTAAAGGGGCGAGCAACCCTTGCTGGCGGACACGGCTTTAGGCTCCCCGAGGCGCTCTCGAGCCCGACGGGCGATCAGTCCGGCATCGACCTAACGAGTGACGGCTGCTCCTGCAGGAATATGCGGTCCGAGAATGCCGGAGCAGCATCCGCGCCCCGTGCGACGGTGAATTGCGTGTGCCCTCGATCGCTGCGATACGCCGGAGATGTTCACGCAGGGCGCGTTAGGTGGCAGGGAGTTATCGCCTACCGGGAGCGTCTGGCGGAGGCGCTTCGTAGCGCGCCGGCTCGCATGGCAGACGCGCGACGACCGAACGCTGGGTCCGGCGTGTCGACCCACGGCCTTGGATGGAGGCGCCGCTTGATCCGTGCAACGAGCGAATCGACGCCGCTCGCCGCCCTCGAGCAGTCCACTGGCCAGCAAAGTCGCTGTGAGGGGGAGTCGAACCGCGAAGAGCAGCATCCGTGCTCCCGGGCCGCTTCTTATGTTTCGGCGCGAAACGAGGCTGTGCGAAAACACGTTCAGTTTGACACCATGGAGAGCACTGCGTGACACCGGTCGTCCGAACGCTCTTGATCGCGAACCTCGGCATGTTCTTGCTGCAGCTCACGCTGCCGGCGCTCGCCGACGCGCTTGTCTTTGTGCCGCGACTCATCCTCATGCGGCCGTGGTCCATCGTGACGTACATGTTCCTGCACGGTGGGCTGATGCACATCGGCTTCAACATGCTCGGCCTCTTCTTTTTCGGATCGCGCGTCGAAGACCGACTCGGCCCGCGCCGATTCACGATCCTCTACTTTTTGAGCGGCATCAGCGGGGCGATCGTCTCGTTCTTCTTCTCGCCATACGCACCGATCATCGGCGCCTCGGCCGGCGTTTTCGGCGTCATGCTGGCGTTCGCGCGATTTTGGCCTAACGAGCCGATTCTCATTTGGGGGATCATTCCCGTTCCGGCGCGCATCCTCGTGATCATCACGACGGTATTCGCATTGTGGAGCGGCTTCGGCGGTGTGCGCAGCGGCGTCGCGCACTTCGCGCACCTCGGTGGATACCTGGGCGCCTATCTCTACCTCAAGTGGATTGAACGCGCGAGCACCGCCTTCAAACGCAAAGCGACAGCAGCGCCGGTCGCCGCGACGCGCCGCGTCGAGGGCTATAAGGCGATCGACCTAACGAG